>NZ_JBHWUR010000021.1:0-86075 GCF_042737755.1 Streptomyces sp. NPDC059994 | reverse complement strand
GGCCTGCGGCCCCTGCACCCCGCTTCGGGGCTCCGCCCCGGACCCCGGCACGGGGGTGGGTGGGTTACCTGAGAGCGCAGCCCCCTGCACCCGCTTCGGGGCTCCGCCCCGGACCCCGCTCCTCAAACGCCGGAGGGGCTGATTTTGGCCGGGCCCCGCTCCTCACACCGGAGAGGCTGAATTTGGCCGGGCCCCGCCCCTCACACCCGAGGGGCTGAATTTGGCCGGGCCCTGCTCCTCGCACCCGAGGGGCTGAACTTCGGCCGGGCCCCGTTCTGCCTTAAGGGGCGCGGGGAACTGCGCGACCAGCCACAGACGACCCGCAGACGAACGGGACCGCGGCGGAGCCGCAAACGTCACAGCGGGAACCGGCGAGGTGGGGCTAATCCTGCCTGGTCGGCGGGCGTTGCGTCAGGCTGGTGAACGCGTCCAGGTTTCGGGTCGACTCCCCGCGCGACACCCTCCACTCGTACTCCCGCCGGATCGCCGACGCGAAGCCCAGTTCCAGGAGGGTGTTGAAGGAGCCGTCCGCCTCCTCCAGGACCGTGCCCAGGAGGCGGTCCAGTTCCTCCGGGGTGATCGAGGAGAGCGGGAACTTGCCCGCCAGGTAGACGTCTCCGAGGTTGTCGACCGCGTAACTCACCCCGTAGAGGCGGAGGTTGCGCTCAAGGAGCCAGCGGTGGACGCCCGCGTCGTTCTCGTCGGGGTGGCGGACCACGAACGCGTTGACCGACAACGAGTGGCGGCCGACCCGCAGCGAGCACGTCGTGGACAGCTTTCGCGTGCCCGGCAGCTTCACCACGTACGAGCCCGGTTCAGGGGACTCCCACTCCAGCTCGGCGTCCTTGAGGTACGCGTCGATCACAGCCAGTGCGTCAGCCATGGTGCGAGCGTACGCGACGGCGGTGTTCGTGCATCGCCGCGGTGTAGACGTCCGCCGTGGCCGACGCGGCCGTCCCCCAGCCGAAGGACTGGGCGTGCCGGGCGGCCGCCGCGCCCATCCGGTCCGTCAGCGACGGGTCGTCCAGGAAGCGGCGCAGGGCGCGCGCGTAGTCGCCGGGGTCGTGGCCGGGGATCAGGAAGCCGGTCTCGCCGGACCGCACCGCGACCGGCAGACCGCCCACCGCCGCCGCCACCACCGGCGTCCCCGCCGCCTGCGCCTCGATCGCCACCAGTCCGAAGGACTCGCTGTACGAGGGCATGACCAGCACCGACGCCGCCCGGAACCAGTCCGCGAGCCGGTCCTGGCCCACCGGCGGGTGGAATCGGACCACGTCCGAGATGCCGAGCCGGGCCGCCAGCTTGTGCAGCCCCTCCGGCTTGGCCAGACCGCTGCCCGACGGGCCGCCGATCACCGGCACCACGAGCCGCGAGCGCAGCGACGGGTTCTCGGTGAGCAGCGCCGCCACCGCCCGCAGCAGGATGTCGGGCGCCTTCAGCGGCTGGATGCGGCCCGCGAAGAGCGGGATCACGGCGTCCTGTGGCAGGCCGAGCCGGGCCCGCGCCGCCGCCCGGCCGTCGGCGGGGCGGAAGCGGTCCAGGTTCACGCCGGGGTGGACGACCGCGACCTTGCCGGGGTCGGCGTCGTAGAAGCGGACGAGCTCGTCGGCCTCCTCGGCGGTGTTGGCGATCAGCCGGTCCGCCGCGTTGACGATCTGCGTCTCGCCGATCACCCGGGCCGCGGGCTCGGGCGTGTCGCCGTCGGCGAGCGCGGCGTTCTTGACCTTGGCCATGGTGTGCATGGCGTGCACCAGCGGCACGCCCCAGCGCTCGGCGGCGAGCCAGCCGACGTGGCCGGAGAGCCAGTAGTGGGAGTGGACCAGGTCGTAGTGGCCGGGCCGGTGGCCCGCCCAGGCCTGCATCACACCGTGGGTGAAGGCGCACAGCTGGGCCGGCAGCTCTTCTTTGGCCAGGCCCTCGTACGGCCCCGCGTCGACGTGCCGGACCAGGACCCCGGGCGCCATCTCCACGGTCGGGGCAAGCCCGCCCGTGGTCGCCCGGGTGAAGATCTCGACCTCGATGTTGATCGCGGCGAGCCGCTTGGCGAGCTCCACGATGTAGACGTTCATCCCGCCCGCGTCGCCCGTGCCCGGCTGGTGCAGCGGGGAGGTGTGGACGCTGAGCATGGCGATCCGCCGCGGCCTGCGGTGGCCCCCGGGGAGCCTGAGCCGGGGCGGCCCCGCCAGGGTGCCGGTGAACCGGGACACGTACTGGCTCACGTCGACGTCCTCTCGACCGGGGGCAGGGCGGGTGGGGCTGGGTTCTGGTGGGGCTGGTTCTGGTGGGGCTGGTTCTGGTGGGGCTGGTTCTGGTGGGGCTGGGCATGACTTGCGGAGGGCACGTACGCGCCCTCAGTGAGCGGTAACCACCGGAACCCTTCCTTTCATTTCCGCTTCCCCGCACTTTTGCCGAAAACTTGCCCGCCACCAGCCCTCACCAGGGGCGCCTACCCTCGTCGTATGGCTCCACCCAAGCGACCCGTCGGCACCGTCACGCGCGGCACCACCAATCCCAATCGGCTGCGCCGCATGGACCGCTGGATCGCCGAGGTCCACGGGCCCGCGCTGCGCCGTGCCGAGGCGCCGGTCGCGGTGGACCTGGGGTACGGGGCGGCCCCCTGGACGGCCGTCGAGCTGCTGCGGCGGCTGCGGGCCGCCGCGCCCGCCGTTTCGGTGGTGGGGATCGAGATCGAGCCCGCCCGGGTCGCGGCCGCCAAGCCGTACGAGAGGGAGGGCCTCACCTTCCTGCACGGCGGCTTCGAGGTGCCGCTGCCCCATGCGCCGCTGCTGATCCGGGCGGCCAACGTGCTGCGGCAGTACGAGGAGGGCGAGGTCGCGGCGGTGTGGGCGCGGCTGTGCGGGCGGCTCGCGGAGGGCGGGCTGCTGGTCGAGGGCACCTGCGACGAGATCGGGCGGCGGCACGTGTGGGTGGCGCTCGACGCGTCGGGCCCGCGCACGGTGACGTTCGCGACGCGGCTCGGCTCCCTGGAGCGCCCCTCCGACCTGGCGGAGCGGCTGCCGAAGGCGCTGATCCACCGGAACGTGCCGGGCGAGCCGGTCCACGCGTTCCTGCGCGACTTCGACCGGGCGTGGGCGGCGGCGGCCCCGTACGCCTCGCTGGGCGCGCGGCAGCGGTGGATCCGGGCGGTCCGGGACCTGGCGGCGGACTGGCCGCTGCGGGACGGGCCGCGGCGGTGGCGGCAGGGGGAGGTCACGGTGGAGTGGGGGGCGCTGGCGCCGCGGGGGTGAAGGCGGGGCGGCAGGAAGGGTGACTTCCGGAGCCGGCTGACCTCGCACGGGTGAATACCGGGGTCGGTCGGCGTCGAAGGGAACGCACCGCGCCTGCCGTTCGTCCCACACGCGGGGGGTGACCCGTGAGGTGCCGTCCGCCCCTGTCGTTTTGGGGGACGGCATGGCACCATCACGACGTTGCCAGAATGTTACTGACGGTAAATCAGCTACCGTTTTGCCTGGTGTTGTCCGGTTGTCCGGAGGGGGAGACTTAGTGCAGCCGCGCCGCTTGGCCACCGCGATCACCGTGGTGTGCGCCTTGACCGTGCTCGCGATGCCGGCCACGGCGTTCGCCGCGCCGAATCCGAAGCCGGACCCGACCACGTCGACCGCTCCCCCGGCCCTGCCGGTGTCGTCGAAGAGCCTCGACGACGTGCGCAAGGAGATAGACGAGCTCTACCGGCAGGCGGCGGTCGCGACCGAGGCGTACAACCAGGCCCAGGAGCAGACCAAGCTCCAGTCCGCGGAGATCGTGAAGATCGCCCAGGAGATCGTCAAGGGCGAGGAGCGGATCAAGCGGCTGAAGGACCAGGCGGGGGCGGCGGCCCGGCTGCAGTACCGCACGGGCGGGCTGCCGCTCGGCGCGCAGATGATGCTCAGCGGCAACCCGGACGGCTTCCTGGACGGCGCCGACCGGCTGCGCCAGGGCCAGCAGGCCAATCAGGGAATGCTGGCCGAACTGAACCGTACGCAACAGGACTTGGCGCAGTACTCGAAGGACGCCTCCGCCCAGTGGAGGAAGCTGGAGGCGAACCGGGTCAAGAAGGAGACCGCCAAGAAGGAGATCACCGGCAAGATCGCGGCCGCCGAGAAGCTGGAGTCCCAGCTGGAGGCGAAGGAGCGCGAGCGGCTGGCGGAGCTGGAGCGGCAGCAGCAGTACAAGGCGCAGACGGACTGGCTCAGTTCGGGGATATTGAAGGAGATCAACGGCCGGGCGAGCGAGCAGGGCCGCAAGGCGGTCAGGTTCGCGACCGACCAGATCGGCAAGCCGTACGTGTGGGGAGCGGAGGGGCCGAAGTCGTACGACTGCTCCGGCCTGACCTCCCAGGCGTGGCTGGCGGCGGGCCGGGGCATTCCGCGCACCTCGCAGGAGCAGTGGGCGCAGCTGCCGCATGTCGCCATCAAGGACATGCGCCCGGGCGATCTCATCATCTACTTCTCGGACGCGACGCACGTCGGGATGTACGTCGGCGACGGCGCGATCGTGCACGCGCCCCGGCCGGGGCGGAACGTGACGGTCGCGGGTGCGGGCACGATGCCGATCCTGGGGGTCGTCCGCCCGGACAGGTAAGACGTCGTCCGTCCGGACAGGTAAGACGTCGTCCGTCCGGACAAGTGAGACGTCGACCACCCGGACGACGATGGGGCATGCGCCCGGGCGAGTGAGGTGTCAGGCGCCCGGACAAGTGCGGCATGTGGCATATGCCATGAGCCATTTGCCGAACAGTCATCGAACGCCATTCCGCTGCGCGGTCCACTGACGCTAGGGTCCCGGACTGGCGGCAACGCAGCCCGGCGTTCCGCGGCGCCCTCGGGAGGAGGGAGACCGGAATGCCCGCACCGCATATGTGGTCCCCTCGGACGCCCCCGCCGGGACCGGGTGAACCGTCCCCGGCAACCCCGCCTGCCCCGGGCCCCTTGGCCCCGTCCCCCGGCCTGCCGGGGACGCGTGTGCCCGACGGGCTGGTGGGCGCGGGCGGTCCTGACGCCCTCTCGGGCGCGGGTGGAGCCGTCGTGCCGACGGCGCCGGGCGCGTCCGGTGCGAGCGGTTCGGGGCTGGAGGTGAGCCCGCACGCAACCGCGCCGCAGGCAGCCGCGACCGCGACCGCCGCCCTCAACCTCCTCGTCATCGAGGACGACCCCGGTGGCCCCTTCACCGTCTCCGAGCTGCTGCACACCGCCGGGACCCGGGTGCGGATCCGTACCGCGCGCAACCTCACCGAGGCCGAGCGGCTGCTCACCGATGATGTGAACTGCATCCTGCTCGACCTCGCGCTGCCCGGCCGCGACCCGGCCGACGAGCTCGCCGCGCTGCGGCACCTGCTGCGGCTGGCGCCCGGGCACGCGGTCCTCGCCCTCACCGCCTCCACCCACGCCGAACGCGCCGCCGAGGCCGTCCGCGTCGGCGCGCAGGACTACCTCTTCCGCGACGAGCTGGACGGCAGACTGCTGAGCCGGGCCATCCGGTACGCGGTGGAGCGCAAGCGCGCCGACACCGCGCAGTACAAGCTCGCGGAGTCACGGCTGCGCGCCCAGGAGAACGCCCGCCTGGAGCGCGGGCTGCTCCCGACACCGCTCCTGGACGGCTCCGACCTGCGGTTCGCCGCCCGCTACCGGCCGGGCCGGTCCCGCGCCCTGCTCGGCGGCGACTTCTACGACACGGTCCGCACCCCCGACGGCACCGTCCACGCCATGATCGGCGACGTCTGCGGCCACGGCCCCGACGAAGCCGCCCTCGGCGTCGAACTCCGCATCGCCTGGCGGGCATTGACGCTGGCCGGTCTGTGCGGCGACGCGCTTCTGACGACCCTTCAGCAGGTCCTGGAGCACGAGCGCGACAGCGACGAGATCTTCGCGACGCTCTGTACGGTCGACATCGCCCCGGACGGCCGCCGCGCCGAGCTGAGCCTGGCGGGCCACCCGGCCCCGCTGATCACCCGCGCGGGCAGCCCCGCGAGCCTGCTCGCGTACGAGAGCGGGGGCCCGGCGCTCGGGCTGCTGCCCCAGACCCACTGGCCGCGCCGCCGGGTCGAACTGGGCGGGGCGTGGAGCCTGTTGATGTACACGGACGGCCTGATCGAGGGCCACACCGGCGTCGGCAACCAGCGGCTGGGCCAGGAAGGCATGACCGAGATGGTCAACCGTCTGCTGACCACGGGCCTGCGCGGCGAGTCACTCCTGGAGGCGGCGGTCACCGAGGCCCGCGAGCTCAACGGCGGTGAACTCACCGACGACGTGGCGGTGTTGCTGCTCGAAAGGGCCGGGCCGGGCGACTGATCCGTACGTGCGCGAACAGACGGGCTAGCGACCGCCGTTGTACGGCCCGTACGGACCGTCGCTGCTCGATCCGCCGCGACGGCCGCCGCGCCCACGCCCGCGGCCGCCGCTGATCTGGCGCACCGCCGGGCGGACGTCCACGATGTAGACGATCACCGCCACCGCGCCGATGACCGGCAGGAACGAGAGCAGCGGGAACAGCACGCTGACCAGCAGTGCGATGGCCAGGATGATCAGCCAGAACGGCTTGGTCTGCTTGTCCACCGCACGGAACGCGTCCTCGCGGCGGAAGGCCGCATCCACGAGCGCGAACAGACTCAATGCGGTCAGGGCTGTACTCAGCAGCCACATGAACCCCGTGAATCCCTGCATCAGCACGGTACGTCCACCACCTTTCCCGGAATCGCTCCTACGCGGCCAAGGTACCCGTCAAACGTGGCGGGCACCGAAATGGTGCCCGCCGCCGCGACGGCCCCCGCTCACTCCGAGGGCTTGGCCGCGGTCTTCTTCGCCGTGCTCTTGCGCGCGGTCGCCTTCTTGGCGGCCGCGGGCTTGGCCTCGGCGGAGGCGGACGTGTCGGACGGCTCCGCGGAGTCGGCGGCCGGGGCCTCGGAAGCGGGCTCCGGGTCCGGCTCGACGGCCTCGGCGACCTGCAAGATCTCCTCGGCGGCCTCGCCGCGCCACTCCTTGACGACCTCCTGGCCGCGCTCGGCCACCTTGTCGTACCCCTCGCGGGCCTTGACCAGGGACTCGGCGGCGAAGCCGACCGCCTGGAGGGCGAGGTGCTGGACGGAGTCGCCCAGCTTCTTCACGTCGCCGTCGAGCGCGCCGACGACCTCGTTCACCTTCGCGGTGACGGCGGCCTGGGCCTCCTTGGCCTGGGCGACGACCTTGTCCTGGACGACCTTGGGGTCGGTCTTGCGCACGGCCTCGATCCGCGCCGGGACCTCGGTCTGGATCCGCTCGACAAGCACCGGGATCTTCTCCGGGACCTTCGCGGCCTGCTTGGCGCCGAGGTCGAGCGCGCCGGCGACGAAGAAGAGGGGCTTGGGGTCGGTCAGGGCGTTACGCAGCTCATCGGTGACAGCCATGCTGGTTTCCTCCCGGATCAGTACGTCGATCAGTACGTGGCTCAGCTCTTGGGAGCCGATGGGGCATCGCCCGTGCCGTCGTCCTCGCCCTTGCCCCGGTCCCGGCCCGCGGCCGAAGCAGGTGCGTCCGCGTCGAGCCCGTTCTCCTTGCGGAAGGACTCGTAGATCTGGATCAGCACCTGCTTCTGCCGCTCGTCGAGCGAAGGGTCGGCGAGGATGACGCTCCGTGTCTCCGCCGCTTCCGGCGCCCGTTCGTCGAGGATCCCGGCCTGCACGTACAGCGTCTCGGCGGAGATCCGCAGCGCCTTGGCGAGCTGCTGCAGGATGTCCGCGCTCGGCTTGCGCAGCCCGCGCTCGATCTGGCTCAGATACGGATTGGACACCCCGGCGGCATCCGCGAGCTGCCGCAACGAGAGCTGGGCGTTACGCCGCTGCTCGCGCAGGAACCCGCCGAGATTGCCGACGTTGAGCGATGCCATACCCCGATACTGCCCTCTCCCCGCTAACTATTGCAAGCACGTGCTTGCAAAAGTGTGCGACGCCACGTCGGCCCGGCGAGTCGGGCCCGACTCGCCGGGCCCGGGGACCCGGCCCGCCCACGTCAGGCCTGGCTCGCCTCCACCTCCAGGGTGATCTTGATCGTGTCGCCGAGGGCCGCGCCCGTCGTGCCGCCGTGGACGCCGAAGGCCTTGCGGCTGATCTGGGTGGTCGCGGAGAAGCCCGCCACCGCGCGGCCCTCGTAGCCCTTGGTGAAGCCGTTCAGCTCCAGGTCGAGGGTGACGGGCCGGGTGACGCCGCGGACGGTCAGCTCGCCGTCGGCCAGGAAGCCGTCGCCGTTGCCCGGCCGGATCCCCGTGGAGCGGAAGGTCATCTCGGGGAACTCCTCCGCGTGCAGGAATTCCTCCGACCGTACGTGGACGTCGCGCTGGTCATGCGCCGTGGAGACCGAGGCGATCTTGATCGTCGCGGTGACCGACGACTCCAGCGGGTTCTCGGCGAGCACGATCTCGCCCTCGAACTCGTCGAACCGGCCGCGCACATTGGCGATGCCCAAGTGCCTTACCGAGAAGGCGATTTCGGAGTGGACCGGGTCGATCGCCCAGATGCCGGGCGTGTAGCCGGGCAGATCGGCGGCCGAGACGGCCGGCTCGGGAGAGGTGGAGGAGGTGGACATGCTGGTGAGGCCCCCAGAAGACGTAAGCGGTCGGGTGGTCGAGTGCTCGCCTTGCCTTGTGCTGCCCTGCGCCGCCTTGCCCTGCGTAGGGCTCGGTCCCTTGCTTGAACCCACAACATAGTGAGTCGGCGCCGCTCTCGCACCCAACTGCCTTATTCCCTCGGCATGTTGAACGCTGTCACCGAAGCGCGTCCGGCAGCGGCCTGCTGTGCAGGACCTCCAGCCGGGACACCGCCCGCGTCAGCACCACGTACAGCCGGTGCAGCCCCCGCTCCTCCGCCTCCGCGATCGCCGCCGGCTCCACGGCCACCACATGGTCGTACTCCAGGCCCTTCGCCACCGTCGCGGGCAGCACCGTCACCCGGGCCGCCGCCGTCAGGTCGTCCGCCTCCGCCGTCGCCACGCCCGCCGCCGCGAGGGCCGCGCGCAGCTCCGGCACGGCCGCGTCACACGCGATCACGCCCACCGAGCCCTCCCGCGCGAGCGCCGCCCGTACCGAGTCCACAAGCGCGGACCGCACGTCCTCCACCCGCCGCAGCGACAGCTCGCCGTCCCGGCGCAGCGAGCGGGACGGCGGTACGGCGACGTCGAGCGCCCCGAGCAGCCCGTTCGCCAGGGCCACGATCGCCGCCGGGACCCGGAAGCCGGCCGTCAGCGGGACCACCGGGGCGTCCGGCTTACCGAGGTGCGCCAGGTGCTCCGCCCAGTCGCGGGCCGCCCACGGGGTGGTGCCCTGCGCCAGGTCGCCGAGCACGGTCAGCGAGCCGAAGCCGGAGCGGCGGGCGACGGCGCGGCACTGCATCGGGGAGAGGTCCTGCGCCTCGTCGACGACGATGTGGCCGTATCCCTGCGGGCGTTCGATCAGTCCCGCGAGCTCGTCGAGCAGGACCTGGTCGGCCGCCGACCACTTGGCCGACTTGTACGAGCGCGGCGCCCGGCTCCACAGCAGCCGCTTCTGCTCCTCGGCACCGAGCACGCCGTCGCCGGCCGCCGCCAGCGCGTCCGGGTCGGTGAAGAGCGCCGCCAGGACCTCCTCGGGCGTGACCTTCGGCCAGGCCGCGTCCACGAACGCGGAGACCGGGCGGGCCCGTGAAATCCGGTGCAGCCAGGTGTTGCTCATCGGCCCGGCCCGGCGCTCGGCCTCCAGCTGGATGACGCGGACGGCCCGGCTGCGGACCCGCTCGCGGCCCACGGCGTACGGGGGCGCCTCGGCCCGTACCTCCGCGACGATCTCCGCCAGCTCGCCTCCGGTCACCCGCCAGCGGTACGAGCCGTCGGGCACCTCGACCGGCCCGAACCGCCCGGCCGGGGCGCCGACCCGCACGTACAGCGCCCGGTGCAGCACCCGTGCCATCCGGGCGTCGTGCTTGACGACCGCCGCGGCCTCGTCGTCGACCGCCCGGACGGGCCCGCGTGCGACCTCGTCGTCGACCGTGGACTGCCGGATGCCGATCTCGCCGAGGGCGGGCAGGACCTGGGCGATGTAGTGGAGGAAGGTCCGGTTGGGGCCGAGGACCAGGAGGCCGCCGCGCTGGATGCGCTGCGGATGGGTGTAGAGCAGATACGCGGCCCGGTGCAGCCCGACCGCCGTCTTGCCGGTGCCGGGGGCGCCCTGGACGCAGAGGGACTGGCCGAGCCCGGAACGTACGAGGTCGTCCTGCTCGGGCTGGATGGTGGCGGCGATGTCGCGCATGGGGCCTACGCGGGGGCGCTCGATCTCGGCGGCGAGGATGCCGCCGGGGGCGCCGCTCCGCTCGTTGTCGTGCCCGGCCCCCAGCCGTTCGTCCTCCATGCCCGTGAGGTCCTCGGGGGCGCCTCGGCTGCCCGGGGCCCAGCCGAAGCGGCGGCGGACGGCGACGCCCAGCGGGTCGCGGGCTCCGGCCTGGTAGAAGGTCCGCGAGACGGGCGCCCGCCAGTCGACGACCAGCGGCGGCGCCGAGGGGTGCTCGCTGATACGGCGGCGGCCGATGTAGTAGCGCTGCCCGGCGTGGCCGCCGGACGCCCCGCCGTCCTCGAAGTCGAGCCGCCCGAAGAACAGCGGACTCTCCGGCTCCTGCCGCAACTCCTTGGCCCAGCTGCGCAGTTGATAGCCGAGCACTTCGGCGTCCGCGCCGGAGGCGAACGCGTTCTCACCGGTCAAGACCCGGACGTCCGCGCCCTCGACCATGCCGGCCAGGGCCGCGCGGCAGGCTTCGTGGTAGGTCCGTTCCTGGCTGAGTTCGCGGTCGAGTGGCGTCATGGAATCCAGCGTAACGCAACTCAGTTACATTTTTAACTCAGTAACGAAATATGGGGCGGGGCCTTGGCGTCCTGTCAGGCGTAACGCCCGAGCCCATCCCTCAGCTGCGCGAACGCCTCCTCGGCGGCCACGACCGCGTCCGCGTGCACCGCCTCGGCGCTCTCGCCGGCCTGGATCCGCCGCCAGTTCTCGTCCGCGAGGATCCGCTGTACGGCGATGATCTGCCCGGCGGCGAGGCGCGCCCCGATGTCCGTGCCCAGGGCCGCCGCGAGCGCGCCCTCCGCCCGGCCCTGGTACGAGAACAGCCGCGCCACCAGGCTCGGCGTCCCGTAGAGCAGCCCGTGGTACGCGCGGACCCGGGGATCGTCGTTCAGCCCCGTCACCGGGTCGCGGCCGTCGAGCCCGGCCAGGAAGTGGCGGCGCAGGGCGGGGAGCGGCGCGATCCCCTCCGTACGCCCCTGCGCGACCACCCGGGCGGCCTCGTCCTCATGGTCGGAGAACCGGTGCAGGGCCAGGTCCTCCTTGGCCGGGAAGTAGCGGAAGAGGGTCGGCTTGGAGATCCCGGCGGCGGCCGCCACCTCCGCGACCGGCACGTTGTCGAAGCCCTTCTCCAGGAACAGGGCGATCGCCACGTCCGAGACGGCCTGGTACGTCTGCTGCTTCTTCTGCTCCCGCAAGCCCATGGGGGTGAGGGTACGGGGAGCCGCGGGAGGGGCCGGGACGACGGGCGCTTGACCTCAACCCCACTTGAGGAAAAAGACTCCGATCAAGAACGTTTTCGGCAAGGCCTTTCGGCGAACGACGGGGATGGGTGATCGGTATGCGCGTGGCACTGGTGGAGAAGTTCGGCGGCCCGGAGGTACTGATTCCGGCGGAGCTGCCGGACCCGGTGGCCGGGCCCGACGAGGTGGTCGTCGCGGTCGACCACATCGACACGCTCTTCGTGCAGACGCAGATACGGGCGGGGGCGTTCGGGGAGTACTTCGACGTCAAGCCGCCGTACGTGCCCGGCGGCGGCGTCTCCGGCACGGTGACCTCGACCGGCGCGGAGGTCGACCCGGCGGTGTGGGCGGGGCGCCGGGTGATCGCCGCCGTCGACCCCGGCAGCTACGCCTCGCTGGCCGCCGTTCCCGTCGACCACCTGGTCCCGGTCCCCGACGGCCTCGGCCTGCGCGAGGCGGCCGCACTGGTCCACGACAGCGTGACGGCCCTGGCCCTGCTGGACCTCACGGCCCTGAAGGCGGGCGAGACGGTCCTGATCACGGGAGCGTCGGGGGGCATGGGCACGCTCCTGGTGCAGTTGGCGCGGGCGCGGGGCGCGCGGGTGGTGGGGGTGGCGCGGGGCCCCGAAAAGGTGGCTCTGGTACGGGAGTTGGGCGCGCACGAGGTGGTGGACGCGGCGTCCACGGACTGGCCCCGTCACGCCGCCGAGGCGCTCGGCGGCGCGGGCGCGGACGTGGTCCTGGACGGAGTGGGCGGCGAACTCGGCGCGGCGGCCTTCCCCCTGACGGCCCACGGCGGCCGCTTCTCGGCCCACGGCGCCCCCACGGGCCACGGCTTCGCCGCGGTGCCGGCCGATGAGGCCGGCCGCCGCGCCATCACGGTGCTGGGCATCGCGGACGTCCAACTCACCCCTTCGCGGCGCGTGGCCTTGGCGACCCGCGCCCTGGAGGAGGCGGCAGCGGGCCGCCTGCGCACGGTGATCGGGGCGGTGTACCCGCTGGAGCGGGCGGGGGAGGCGCATGCGGCTATTGAGGGGCGGGGGCTGGTGGGCAAGGTGGTGTTGAGCGTGTAGGGGGCGAGGCGGCTCCGCCCGGACCCCGGTTCATCCGCCGCTCGGTGCGGCTGGTCGCGCCCACGTGGCGGAGCCGCACAACGTCACAGCCCCGCGCCCCTGAATGCGCCCCTCCGGGACGCCAAGGGGATGCCGCGCGGCGGCATTCAAGGGGCGCGGGGAACTGCGACCAGCCACACACCCCGCGGGCACACACCGGCCCGAAAGGGGGTGCGCCCCGCTCCCCCTACCCCCGCCGCGCCGCCCGCTCCCGCAGCCACTCCCCGTACGCCGCCCGGATCTCTCCCTGCGTGGGGACCGTGGGCAGCCCGAGAGCGTCCTTCGCCACGGCCAGCACCCGCTGGACCTTGCGGGCGGCCCTAGCCAGGCGCAGCCGGCTAGGGCCCGGTCCGGCAGCTCCGTCGGCGCCCGGGCACGCCCCCGTACCCACCGTCACCGCTCCCGCCACCAGCGCCAGCGCCCCCGCACCAAGCAGCAGTGCCACGGCCGTGCGGATGACGTCGGTGTAGACGGACTGCGCCTGCTTGAACGCCAGCAGGTGCGGAAGGTCCTGCTCCCAGCCGTCGCAGCCACCGGGGCGCGCGGCCTCGACCGCCCCCCGCCACGCCTCCTTGACCCGCAGCGCGTCGCACTCGGGGTAGTTCATGAGGTGCAGATGGGTCGCCAGGTCGTACAACGGGTCCCCGATCATGGCGAGTTCCCAGTCGATGAACCAGAGGTCGTCCCGAGAGTCGACGATCAGGTTCCGCCGGTGCAGATCGCCGTGGACGAGGGAGAACGGCCGCGAGGTCAGTCCCCTGGCCCGCTCCCGCAGCCCATTCAGCGAAGTGGCCGAAACACCCAGCCTGTCGAATAGCGAGCCGAACTCCCCGATGTTCCTCTGGTAGACCTCGTACTGCGTGAAGTCGATCAGGCCGCCGAGGAAGCCGGACGTGTCCCCGTCCCGGACCGGTGGCCGGGACTCGACCTCGGGAAGCGTTTCCAGGGCCAGCTCGCCGTGCTTGATGGCGGCCAGCTGCCCGAATAATGCCCCGAGTTGGCTGACGTGACGCCCGGAGAGGCGGCCGGGCCAGAATCTCCCGTCCCGGAGCGTACGGCCCTCGACGAAACCCTGGAGGAACACCTCCCCGGTGAATTCGGCGCATTCCGGAATGCGGGAGACGCGCCCCTTCAGCGCCATCAGCAACTGGTCCTCGGAGGCGAAAGTACGCCGGTCGAACCAGAGCAGCCCCTCCCGGCGCACCCGCAGCTTTCCCCGCGCATAACCCTCGCCGAGCGGATTTCCTGGCGGAAGCACGATCGCGTACGCCTCGTGGTGGTGCCCCTGGAGCGGCCCGGTCACCCCCCGGTCGCCGTCCCGGCTGAGCTCGACCGCGGCCCGGCGGGCCGGGGACGCCGTTTCGGTTGCCATCGTGTCGAGCCTTCGGGGTGCGGCGCGGGTGAGGTGCCGCGGGGGGACGGACGAGCTGAAGCGGGATGCTAGCGGGCCGCCGGGCCGGAATGGGCAGATCCGGCTGTTCTCACCGCGGGTGTCGCCCGGAACCTCTCCGCCCCACCTCGCCGCCGACGCCGTCACCTGCCCAAAAGCTCGCTGAGGGACTCCACGACCGGCACTCGGCCATACCATCGGCGTTCACGATTCCGTTCGCCTGACGCGCGGCTTTCCCTGGGTTCTGGTACGAAGGCGATGAACGGCACCCCGAGCCTGTCGGCGGCCCTCAGATCGTTCTTCGAGTCCCCGATCATGACGGACTCCTCCGGCTTGGACCCGGTCGAGTCGAGGACGCGCAGCAACGAGTCGGGGTCCGGCTTCAGCTTGGCGATGTCCTGCCCCCGGCCATGGATGTGCGCACCGAAACTCCCGGCGAGGTCCATCCGCCTGAGATACGCGACGACGGCCTCGGGTGAATTGTTCGTGGCAATGCCGAGCCGGGTCCGTACGGCAGCCAGCTCACGTATCAATTCAGCGGCGCCCTCCGTCGGTCGAGCCGACTCGGCGGCCCGTTCCTCCTGCTCGGTGAGACGTTTCTCCAGTTCCTCCACACAGGGGTCTCCCGGATAGCTCTGCTCGACCAGCCCGAGATATCCGAGGGGATCTGCCGCGAATTCGCCGGGCGGTACGGCGACTTCGAGATCCTTTTCCAGCCAGGCGTGCAGGTCCCTCACCACAACGGAGGCCCTGTGGCTCGCGAAGAGGCTGCACACCGGCCCGTCGAAGTCGAAGATGACGCAATTCGCAGTATTGAGGAGATCGCGCGGGTTGCCCACATCGCTCCATCCGTCGAGGAGAAGGCAGAATAGCGTCGCCCCGCCTTCCATACTGCCCTGCCTCCCCGACGCTCCATTCCTCAGCGCCCGAGGTCGAGGCTGGTGGTGATGGTCTTCCACAGGTTGTCGAACCACCGCTGCGACCGCTCCACGAACGCCGCGTCCCGCGCCCCCTCGCTGCACAGGTACTGGAACAGCATCGACTGATTGCCCAGCGAGTCATAGATCTCCACGGACGTGTCCGCGATCTCCTGTTCGCGTTCGGTGATGTCGTAGTAGCCGAACAGCGCCTCGGAGCCGTTGAGCAGGTACAGCTTGATCGGCGAGGTCAGCGGGAGCGCCTGGAACTCGATGCGGACGTCGATGTCCTCGATGATGCGCAGTGCCTCCAAGTTGTCCCGCAGGACCAGCCCTTGGGTGTTGCGCTGGCTCAGCCACCGTTCGTGGACCAGCCGGTCGCCGTCCGCAGAGCGGTGGACCGGGCGGGGGAAGGCGAGGTTGATGCCCCGGTCCGGCAGCAGGACCCGCACATGGACCGAGTCCGGGCGGAACAGGCCCGCGTGGATCGCGCCGAGCGGTTCACCCAGGGCCAGGTTGAGGGTCTCCGTGGTCAGACAGACCGCGTCGATCCGCACCTCCCGCGCACGGAACGCCTCCGCCACCCGGGGGCTGAGGACCGCCGCCGTACGCTTCGGCTCCTCGTCGGACGGGCGGGAGGCGGCCGGTACGGCGCTGGCGATCTTCGCCGGGGCGCCCTTGCGGCCCTCGGTGATCAGGCCCTCGCCGTGCAGCTGCTGGAGGGCCTGGCGCACCACCGTCCGCTCCACGCCGTAGTGCTCCACCAGCCAGGCCTGGGTGGGCAGTTTGGCGCCGACCTTGAGCTCTCCCGCGCGGATCCGGGCCCGCAGGGAGGCCGCCACGTCGTCGGACGTGCGCCTGGCGTTCCCGCTGTCGGTCACCTCAGGTTCCGAAGTCACATCTGAACGCTACAACTATCCGCCAGCCAAGGGGAGTTGTTCGCGAGTTGGTTTATGGGTCTTCAGATGGCGGGACAACTTCACCAAGTTGTCCGCCAACTTGGTGAAGTTCGCGCGGGAGCTCGGGAGCTTCACCGGCGGATCTCTACGGGGAGGGACCTCCATGCCATTGATCGCGCTGTTCATCGCCCTAGCCGTCGTCGCCTCCGAGAAGCTGGTCCACCACAAGCTCGGGGCCGTGGGCACCGTGGGGGCCGTGGTGCTGTCCGTCGGCGTCCAGACCCACGACAACACCTTCATCGTCATCGGCGCGGCGGCGATCCTGGCCGCACTGATCCCGCAGGCGGACAAGTGATCCGGGAGCGCCGGGGCCGCCAAGCGGAAACCGCCCCGGCCGCCGCCCTCAGAACATGTCCGGGCACCAAGCCCGCCGCGACGTCCGCAAGAGGGCGTCCGCCCGGGCCGCTGCCCCCGCCGTCTCCTCGGCGGCCCGGCCCAGCGCGGCCAGTCGTACCGCCGACTCGTCGCCCAGGTACAGCGCCCCCAACTCCCGTATGTCCAGAGCCAGATCGGCCCGCCCGGTCGTCGGTGCGCACTCCGCGCCGGACGGGTCCGCGTCCAGGCGGTAGCGCCCCGAGGAGAGGCCGGACGCGTCCGTGACCTCCAGGACCAGGGTGCCCGAGGACGCGTACGTACGTGCTTCCAGGGCCCGTACGACGTCCAGCACCCGCAGCCACAGGAAGTCCGCGTGCGTCACCATCCGGGCCGCGCGCGGGTCCGGGAGGAGCAGCGGGAGCAGGTCGTCGGGGGCGCGGTAGCCGGTGCGGACCTTGGTGATCCAGTCGACGGAGCAGATGAAGTGCCACAGGGCGCGCTCGGCGGCCGGGGTCAGCCCGAGCAGTCCGCGTACCGTCGCCGTGTTCAGCGGCTGCTTGGCGTCCGTCCACGTCTCGTCCGCGTGGTAGTCCGCCAGACCCTCCACCTCGCCCGCCGCCGAGCGGTACACCGCCCAGAACGGCTCCTTCCAGGGGTGGTCGTCCCGCTTGGCCGCCCCCGTGTTCAGGTCCCACCAGCGCGCGGAGCGGCTCACCGCGCCGGGCTGGGCGGCCCGGAAGCGCTCGAAGAGTTCGGGGCCCAGCTTGCGTACGTCCTCGGAGCCGGCCAGCTCGATGCGGCCGCCGTCGTCCGGTCCCGACCAGCGCGGGTCCAGGCCCGACCGGCCGGTGTCGACCTCCCACTCGGCGGTCCAGCTGGCGGGGCCGAATCCGTACCGCCCGTAGATCGGGTACTCGGCGGCGATCAGCGTCGCCGCCACCTCGCCGCGCTCCTTCGCCGCCGCCAGGTCGTTCGCCATCATCCGGCTGAGCAGGCCGCGCCTGCGGTGGGTCGGGGAGACGGTGACGTTGGTGACCGCGCTGGTGGGGACGGCCGCGCCGCCCACCACGGTCAGCTCCTGAGCGAACGAGCGGCAGGTCGCCACGCACCGGCCGTTGTCGAACACGCCCTGCGTACGCGCCAGATCGCTGTTGGCCAGCCGGCTCGCCAGGTCGTTCTCGCCCACCACCGGCGGCCGCAGGAAGCCGATGTTGACGGCCTTGAGCCAGTCGCCGAACTCGGCTTCGGAGACGGTACGGAGGTCGAGGGAGGGGGTGGCGGGATCGGCGGAGGCGGCGTCGCGGCGGGTCGGGCTCATACCGCCACGCTAGGCACGCCCCGGCCCGGCTGTCGCCCGAATTTCCGGCGCCCCCTCCGCCCCTAGAACGCCGCCCGGACCTCTCCCACCCGCTCCGCCCCGCCCAGCAGCGGCGCGCTGCCGATGCGGTCGACCACCGGGGCGTCCACGCCGAGCAGGCGCAGGGCGCGGGCCAGGACCGGGCCGAGGGCGCGCGCGGCGCCGTCGTCGACCTTGAAGGCGAGCGCGCGGCCGTCCGGCAGCGCCACCGCCTGGACCGCCTCCGCGCCCATCTTCGACAGCACCCCGGGCACCTCGCGCATCAACCAGGTGTCGGGGCGGCGGGTGCCCGCCACGTACTCGGGGTGCGCGCGCATCGCGTCCGCCACCCGGCGCTCCGGCGTGCCCGGCCCGGCGAGCACGAACGTACGGAACGCGCGCGCCAGGCCCGTCAGGCTGATCGCCATCAGCGGCGCCCCGCAGCCGTCCGTGCCGACCGACGCGACCGGCTCGCCCGCCGCAGCCTCCACACCGTCGTGGACCAGCCGCTGGAGCGGGTGCGCCGGGTCCAGGTAGGTCGCCTCGTCCCAGCCGTTGAGGCGGCAGGCGGCGAGCATGGCCGCGTGCTTGCCGGAGCAGTTCATGGTGACCCGGTCGCGGACGTGGCCCGCCGCCAGGTAGGTCTCGGCCTCGGCCGCGTCCAGTGGCAGGTCGGGCGGGGTCTGGAGGTCGTCCGGGGTCAGCCCGTGCTCGGCGAGCATCTTGCGGACGAGGTCGAGGTGGAAGCCCTCGCCCGAGTGGCTGGCGGCGGCGAGCGCCAGCCGCTCCCCGGACAGGTCGAGCCCGGCCCGCAGCACGGCGGCGGCCTGCATGGGCTTGTTGCTGGAGCGCGGGAAGACGGGCGCCGCCGGGTCGCCGAGCGCGAACTCCACGCTGCCGTCGGCCGCCAGCACCACCAGCGAGCCCCGGTGATGGCCCTCGACGAAACCGGAACGTACGACTTCGGCGAGGACCGGCGGTATGAGGGTGTCGGTGGTCATGGCGGGGGCCTTCCGGGCGTGGACCCGCCTCGTGACCTTCGATTCAGTGGTCAGAATCCGTGGTCAGATGAGCAGGTCGTCTACTTGCGCTTCGCCTTCACGGTACCTGCGGGCGATCTCCGCGCTGCAATCGTCGGCCGTCCGCTGGAGGTGCTGACGGCGCCGCGAGACCTGCTGCTCGTAGCGGATCAGCCGCCCCATCGCGGTGTGCAGCTCATCGTCCGTACGGGCGTCGAGGTCGGAGAGCTGGACCTCCGCGTCCATCTCGGCCGCCAGCCGCCGGTACTCGGCGCTGCGCGGCGTGGAGAGCGTGACGTGACGGGCGGAGGCGCGGTGCGAGGAGGGCGCGTCCGCCAGGATCTCGGAGAGCCGCTCCACGACGGGCGTGTGCGGTCCGGTGCGCCGGGCCAGCTCGGCCCGCAGGATGTCGATACGCCCGTGCAGCAGCCGCCGCACATAGCTGAGGTCGGCCTCGTCGCTCTGCGACCGGCGCCGCAGGGTCCGCAGCTCCGGCAGTCGCAATGCGGTCATATCGCAATCTTCCGGTACGGGCAGATGGTCACCGGCACGCTGTACGGGCGGTCGCGAGACGGCCGCCCGCGCGGCCGACGGACTCGTCCGGATCAGCGAAACGGGGCCGGGTGACTGCTGCCCGGCGCCAGGAGTGCTCATGTGTCTTACCGTCCCCTCGACCGGTGCGGGATAGGGCGCACCGACTGTCAGCATCGTGCCACTCCCAGTGGCGCATACGCAGACACACACCACCCGTTCGGCCCCAGTCGGACCCGATTGGTGCGTGGAATAGGTTGGGCCCATGCGAGCGGTGGTACAGAGGGTCGACGGCGCGAGCGTCGTCGTGGCGGGCGAGACGGTCGGCGAGATCACCGGCGAGGGCCTGTGCGTCCTGGTCGGGGTCACCCACGGGGACACCCCCGAGAAGGCCGCGCAACTGGCCCGGAAGCTGTGGTCGGTACGGATCCTGGAGGACGAGAAGTCCTGCTCGGACGTGAACGCCCCGCTCCTGGTGATCTCCCAGTTCACCCTCTACGGCGACGCCCGCAAGGGCCGCCGCCCCACCTGGAACGCGGCGGCCCCCGGCGAGGTGGCCGAGCCCCTGGTGGACGAGGTGGTGGCCCGACTGCGGGCGCTGGGGGCGACCGTGGAGACGGGCAGGTTCGGCGCGGACATGAGGGTGTCGCTGACGAACCATGGGCCGTTCACGGTGGTGGTGGAGGTGTGAGGGCACGGGGTCAGGGACGGAGCCCCGAACGCGGGGGCCCGGGGGCGCAGGCACCGCACGGGGCCCGGGGGCGCAGGCACCGCACGGGGCCCGGGGGCGCAGGCACCGCACGGGGTCTGCGGGCGCAGGCACCGGGAAACCCGCCTGAGCCCCCACCCGCCCCCGGAGGCCACGCGGCGGAGGCGCGCCTGTCGCAGCGGGAAGGGACGGGGTGGGGGCTACGGCTCGACCACGACCTCCTGCGCCGCCGCGGTGCCCCCCGCCAGCAACTCCGCGTCCACCGCCACGTTCCGCTTCACCAGCGCCAGCGCGATCGGCCCCAGCTCGTGGTGGCGGGCCGACGTCGTGATGAAGCCGATCTGGCGGCCCTCGTCGCCGTCCGCCGCCACCCGCAGCGGCGTCCCGTGCGGCGGCAGCAGCACATCGCTGCCGTCCAGGTGCAGGAAGACCAGCCGGCGCGGCGGCTTCCCCAGGTTGTGGACGCGCGCGACCGTCTCCTGACCCCGGTAGCAGCCCTTCTGGAGGTGCACGGCGGTGCCGATCCAGCCCAGCTCGTGCGGGATGGTGCGGTGGTCGGTCTCCAGGCCGAGCCGCGGCCGGTGCGCCTCCACCCGGAGCGCCTCGTACGCCAGGATCCCGATCGCGGGCCCGTGCGCGGCGGCGAACCCCTCCAGCTCCTCGCGCGGCAGGAACAGGTCCCGCCCGTGCGGAGCCTCCCGTACCACCGTGCCCGCGGGCACCTCGGCGATCGACCCGGCGGGCAGGTGCACCACCGCGAAGTCCGCGGTCCGGTCCGCGACCTCGACGCGGTAGAAGAACTTCATCGACTCCAGGTACGCGACGAGGTCGTCCTGCGTACCGGGCTCGATGTGCGCCCACACCGTCGTACCGTCGTCGACGAGGTAGAGGGCGTGCTCGATGTGCCCGTGCGCGGAGAGGATCAGCGCCTCGGTGGCGAGGCCCGGCCGCAGGTCGCTGACGTGCTGGGTCAGCAGCAGGTGCAGCCAGCTCAGCCGGTCCTCGCCGGTGACGGTGACGACACCGCGGTGCGAGAGGTCGACGAGGCCGGTGCCGCCGGCGAGGGCGCGCTGCTCACGGAACAGGTCGCCGTAGTGCGCGGCGACACCTTCGTCGGGCCCCTCGGCGGGGACGGCGCCGGGCAGGGACAGCAGAGGGCTCTTCATACGGGCAAGCCTACGACGCGGTACTTGGACCGTTGTTTGAGTCGTCACCTGCGGCGTTCTTGGCGCAGTTCTGGCACTGCCCGAAGATCGCGAAGTGCTTCATGTCCGTCGTGAAGCCGAACGTCGAGCAGAGCTTCGCGGTGAACTCGGCCGCCACGTCCACATCCGCCTCGATCACCGACGTACAGTCCCGGCAGACCAGGTGGATGTGGTGATGGCGGTCCGCCAGGTGGTACGTCGGGGCACCGTGTCCCAGATGGGCGTGCGAGACCAGACCCAGCTCCTCCAGGAGCTCCAGGGTCCGGTACACGGTGGAGATGTTCACGCCGCCCGCCGTCTTCCTCACCTCGGTGAGGATGTCGTCGGGCGTCGCGTGTTCCAGTACGTCGACGGCCTCCAGCACGAGCTGGCGCTGGGGGGTCAGCCGGTACCCGCGCTTGCGGAGGTCGCTCTGCCAGTCGGTGGTCACCACACGCCCAGTGTAGGAGCCACCCCGGCATTACCCGCTCGGAGAACGGATCTCCCTACTTGAAGAAGGCGATCCCGTCGTCCGGAAGGTCACCCAGACCCCGGGCCATCGCCGCGACCTCCTCGGGCGTGACGACCTTCTTGAGGTGCGCGGACATGTACGGACGGAGCTCGACCTCGGGGGTGGCCTTCTCGCCGACCCACATCAGATCGCTCTTCACATATCCGTAAAGACGCTTGCCGCCGGTGTACGGACCGGAGGCGGCGGTGCGCGCCACGGCGTCCGTCACCAGGTCGATCTGCGGCTTCTGGGCGGCGAGCTCGCCGTACCAGATCTCGACGACGCCCTGGTCACGGACCATGACGATCTCGACCTTGCGGTCCTTGTCGATGCGCCAGAAGCCGGACTCGGTCTCCAGCGGCTTCACCTTGTTGCCCTCGGCGTCGAGGATCCAGGAGTGCGACACGTACTCCAGGAAGTCCCGGCCGTCGTGGCTGAAGGTGACGGACTGGCCGAAATTGGCCTTCTCGGCGCCCGGGAAGTCGGTCACGCCCGCGCCCTCCCAGGTACCGAGGAGGAAGGCGAGGGGGACGAGGTCCGGGTTCAGGTCGGACGGGATCTCGATCATGAGGCTTCGATCAGTCTTTCGTTACGTCTGCGGCTGGGGCGCGGTTCAGCGCTGGCCCTGGTACAGCTTCTTCACGGCCAGACCGGCGAAGGCGAGGACACCGACGCAGACCAGGACCAGCAGGGTTTCGAAGAAAGCCTCAAGCACGGGGTGCTCCTCGGATGAGCGTGTGGGCAGTAAAGGGCCGCCCCCCAGCCTAATGGGTTGAGCCACGGCCTTCTCTGTGAGGTGCGCCGCCGCGACGGCGCGGCGGCGCATGCCGGCCGTCGTGTCCCGCCGGGCGGTCGACGTCCGACGCTCCGGCGGGGCCTGATCACCCCACCCGTGCACAGAACTGACCCGCCGCCTTCGGGAGGGGCTGTGCGGGTGCGCATTACAGTTCGGCACATGGCGAAGAAGCTCGTACTCAAGGTGACCGCCGGGGCCGACGCCCCCGAGCGGTGTTCGCAGGCGTTCACCGTGGCGGCGGTCGCCGTCGCCAGCGGCGTCGCGGTCTCGCTCTGGCTGACCGGCGAGTCGTCGTGGTTCGCGCTGCCGGGCCGGGCCGCCGAGTTCGAGCTCCCGCACGCGGCGCCGCTGCCGGACCTGATCGACGGGATCCTGACGGGCGGCGGCACGATCACCGTCTGCACCCAGTGCGCGGCCCGCCGCGACATCACCGAGAAGGACCTGATCGAGGGCGCACGGATCGCGGGCGCGCAGGTCTTCGTCCAGGAGGCGATGGCGGAGGAGACGCAGGCGCTGGTGTACTGAGCGCTCCGCTGGGGCGCTGCCGCCCCTAGTACTTCTTCTTGCCGTCCAGCTCGTCCCACCATTCGTCGGACTTCTGGTCCCCGGACGGGTCGTCCCACCAGCGGTCGTCCGGGCCGCGCCGGTTCGCGACCATCGCCGCGACCGGCGGGATCACCATCGCGACCACGCACATGGCGACCGCGGCCGGGACCGACCACAGCCGCACGAAGCTCCAGGCGGACACGAACAGAACCAGGCATCCGCCCATCAGCCAGAAGTACTCGCGCCGGCGCCGAGCCAACATACGTCCAGCGTACGACCGTATCCGCCGGGCGGATACGGCCACGGACGGCACGAAGGACCGCACCCGCCCAAAGCGTCCAACCCCAGGGGTGCGGCCCTCCGGCCGGTACATCGGTGCCCGTCGTCACACGGCGATCGCGACCTCCGCCAGCCCGCCCGTCTGCGCCACGACCGTGCGGTCCGCGGTACCGCCGGGGACCAGGGCCCGGACGGTCCACGTGCCCTCGGCCGCGTAGAAGCGGAACTGGCCCGTCGCCGAGGTCGGGACCTCGGCGGTGAACTCGCCGGTCGAGTCCAGGAGGCGGACGTAACCGACCACCGGCTCGCCGTCCTTCGTCACCTGGCCCTGGATCGTCGTCTCACCGGGCTTGATCGTCGAGGCGTCGGGGCCGCCTGCCTTCGCTCCACACATGGTTCTTCCTTACGGTCTGCGGTCTGAGGGGGCTGTGCGGGGTTACTTGTTGGCGCCGAGCTCGATCGGCACGCCGACGAGGGAGCCGTACTCGGTCCACGAGCCGTCGTAGTTCTTGACGTTCTGGACGCCGAGCAGCTCGTGCAGCACGAACCACGTCAGGGCCGAGCGCTCGCCGATACGGCAGTACGCGATGGTGTCCCTGGCCAGGTCGACCTGCTCCGCCGCGTACAGCTCCTTCAGGGCGTCGTCCGACTTGAAGGTGCCGTCGTCGTTGGCGTTCTTCGACCACGGGATGTTGCGGGCGGACGGGACGTGGCCGGGGCGCTGCGACTGCTCCTGCGGGAGGTGGGCCGGGGCGAGCAGCTTGCCGCTGAACTCGTCGGGGGAGCGCACGTCGACCAGGTTCTGCGCGCCGATGGCCGCCACCACGTCGTCGCGGAAGGCACGGATCGCGGTGTTCTGCGCCCTGGCCTTGTACTCGGTGGCCGGGCGGGCCGGCACCTGCGAGCCGTCGACGAGGTCGCGCGAGTCCAGCTCCCACTTCTTGCGGCCGCCGTCGAGCAGCTTGACGCTGTCGTGGCCGTAGAGCTTGAAGTACCAGTAGGCGTACGAGGCGAACCAGTTGTTGTTGCCGCCGTAGAGGACGACGGTGGTGTCGTTCGCGATGCCCTTCGCCGACAGGAGCTTCTCGAAGCCCTCCTGGTCGATGAAGTCACGGCGGACCGGGTCCTGGAGGTCCTTGGTCCAGTCGATCCGGATCGCGTTCTTGATGTGGTTCTTCTCGTACGCCGAGGTGTCCTCGTCGACCTCGACGATGGCGACCTTGGGGTCTTCGATGTGGGCCTCGACCCAGTCGGCGTCTACCAGGACGTCGCTGCGGCTCATGCGGTTCTCCTCCGGGGCAGGTGCGGCGGGTGGTGCGGGGTGCGGGTGCGTACGCCGCGCGAGCGGGCGCGGCGTTGCCTCGGCACCGGGGGCGGCCCTGAATAAGGTTCAAAGGGCCCGGGGAACACGGGAGTTGCCGTCTCTTCGCAGAGAGGGGCGGGTCCCGCTCAGACGTGGCGACAGAGCATGGCGGCGACGCGGCACAGGTCGACTGCCCGCCGCTTCGTGAGATCCGCCTGTCGCTTCATAGAGGCGATCGTAGGGACGGACGGGCGGCCGTGTCACCGGTGTGTCGTATTTTGAGACACGATCATCCGGATAGTGAGACGTGATCGCCCGGAAGGGCTCTTCCGGCGCCGCCCGGACGGCTCCCCGCCGCCCACCATCTGCCCAGCGGACGCCTCTGTCTCAGCATGCGGTTACGACCCGGTCCCGGGCCTGCCCGACGCGGCCCTGCCCGGCCCCGGTCCTGCCCAGCCCGACCGGCCCTGCCCGACGCGGCCCTGCCCGACCCGACGCGGTCCTGCCCGAAACCGACCGGCCCGGCCCGGCCCCGGTCCTGCCCGACCCGACGCGGTCCTGCCCGAAACCGACCGGCCCGGCCCGGCCCCGGTCCTGCCCAGCCCGACCGGCCCTGCCCGACGCGGCCCTGCCCGACCCGACCGGCCCTGCCCGAAACCGACCGGCCCGGCCCGGCCCCGGTCCCGCCCGGCCCGACGCGGCCCTGCCCAGCCCGGCCCCGGTCCCGCCCGACGCGGCCGCCCCCGTACGCCCAGGGGCCGCGGGGCCGCTTACCCCGCCAGAGAAACGTTCGTGCCCGTCCCCGAGAACCGCAGCCCGTCCTTCGTCGCCGTCACCTTGTCCAGCTTGATGCCGGACGGCAGGCCCTCGATCTTCAGGTCGTAGTCGACCGCCTTGCGCAGTTTCTCGTCGAAGCCGGCCACCGGCAGCTTCGGCAGCTCCTCGGAGCGGACCTTGACGGTGGCGCCGCCGTCGGTGGTGACCGTGCTGTACGTGCTGACCGTGCGGCCCGCGAGCAGCACCTTGAGGCTCGCGGGGACCTGGACGCCCGCGCCCTCCAGAAGGTCGGCGAGCTGCCCGCTCACCTGGACCTGGCCCTTGGCGGCCCGCTCGGGCCCGGCGTAGCCGACCGTGGCGCCCTTGGGCGCGGACTTCGTGAGGTCGGCGTAGGAGATACGGGCCGAGCCGTCCGCCCGTACCGCCGTGGCGGACGAGTAGCTGCTGTTGACCTTCACGTCGTGCAGCTTGGCGCGGACCTCGGTGACGTTGACCGAGTGGCCGTCCGCCGTGGCGGTGACCCCGCCCAGCTTGACGTCGACCTCGTCGAACTCCTTGCCCATCGCCTGGGTGAGGAAGGGGAAGCCGCTGATCGAGACGTCGGGGGTCTCCCTCAGCCCCTGACTGCTCTTGATCTTGTCGGCCACCTTCGACTCGACGACGTTCACCGCGATGCGGTCCGCGGCGACGAAGAGGCCGCCGAGAACCACCGCGACGATGAGCCATATCCGGAGTGCGCGCATTGCGTACGAGTCCCCCCACACTGGTCGTTGACGCTGCGAGCCTAACTCCCGGAATTACCCGATCACTCGACCGATCAGATACAAAGCGGGAACAGCCGCCGTGAGCGGCAGCGCCACTCCGGCCGTCATATGGACGAAACGCGACGGGTAGTCATAACTGGCCACCCGCAGACCGATCAGCGCGCACACCCCGGCCGCGAGCCCGAGCAGCGCGCCCGAGGAACCCACGTCCGTCAGCTGTCCGGCCACGATCCCCGCGCCCGCGGCCGCGAGCAGCGCGACCACGGCGGAGACCGGCCCCGGCAACGGCAGCGCGCGGGCCGGGACGGCGACGGCCACCGCGGCCGCGCCCACCGCCACGGCGTGCGGGATCGCCGCGAGGTATCCGGCGGCCAGGATCGCGAGCGCCGCCGAGGCCACGGTCGCCATCAGGCCGTACATCCGCTCGTCCGGGTCCGCGTGGCTGCGCAGCTGGAGCACCAGCGTGAGCAGCACCCACACCCCGAGGGTGCCCAGGATCGCCGCGGGCGCGTGTTCGTCGCCGACGGCGAGCAGCGCCGCGTCCGCGACCAGCCCGCCCAGGAAGGCGAGCGCGATGCCCTGCCGGGCGGGCCACATCCCGTTGAGCCGGAACCAGCCCGCGGCCGTCACGGCCTGGAGCAGCACCAGCGGCACCACCAGCGCGTACTGCCCGATGCCGGAGGCGGCCGCGAGCAGCAGGCCGAGGACGGCGGTGAGCGCGGCGGGCTGCATCCCCGGCGCGATGATGGGCGAGCGCCCCTCGGCGCGGGCCCGCTGGGCGTCGGTGACCCGGGTGTTGCCGACGGTGGTGGGTGGGCTGTAGGCGGGGCCGTCGGCCGGGGCGGGCGCGGCGGGCACGGGTTCGTGGCCCGCCGTCTCCGGAGGCAGCGGAGCAGACCCCGTCTGGGGCGGCAGGTACGCGGTGTCGGCGGCGGGCTGCGCGTACGCCTGCGCGTACTGCTGCTGCACGGGCTGCTGCTGGACCGGCTGCTGCTGGACCGGCTGCGGCTGCACGGGCTGCTGGACCGGCTGCGGCTGGACCGTGGGCTGGTACTGGGTGTCCCAGGTCTGGCCCTCCCACGTCTGCGTGTACTGCTGCTGCTCCTGGTACGACGGATCGTGCGGGAACTGCTGCTGCGCGGGCTGCTGCGGCTGCTGATGCTGGAGCGGCTGCTGCTGGACCGGCTGCTGCTGAAGCGGCTGCCCGTACTGGTCGTACTGCTGGTACGCGTCGTACTGCTGCTGGTACTGCTGGACCGGCTGTCCGTACTGGTCGAAGCGCGGATACTGCTCGTCGTACGGATGCGGGTACTGCTGATCGCTCATGACGTGGGGGTCACCCTCCTGCGAACGGCGGGAGCACCTCGACCGTGCCGCCCTCGGCAAGCCGTACGGTCTCATGTTCGCGCGTCCCGACGGGGTCACCGTCGACCAGGAACGAGCACCTGAGCAGTACACGGGTCAGCTCGCCCGGGTGGCGCTCGCGCACCGCGTCGAGCGCCTCGGCCAGCGTGGCCGCCGCATACGGCTCCTCCGCGACACCGGCGGCGGACTTGGCCGCGGCCCAGAAGCGGATGGTTCCCGCTGCCATGGCGACCCTCCTTTCGTCGTCCCCCATGATGGGCTACGCCACCGACAGCCACTGCGCGATCCGGCGCAGCAGCACCTCGTCGGCCGCGTTCTCCGCGTGCCCCATGCCCTCCTCCAGCCACAACTGCGCAGGTCCGGCGGCCGCCAGCATCCTGGGGTGGTCGATCGGGAAGTACGGGTCGCGGTCGCCGTGGACGATCAGGAGCGGGGTCGGCGCGATCAGCGGGACCGCCTCGACCGGCGAGAGCGGCACCGGGCACCACTGTCTGGAGTCGATCCGGGTGGCGAAGCCGAGCCGCCCGACCAGGCGCCCGGCGGGCCGGGTCACCATCCAGTGCAGCCGCCGCATGGGGGCCGTGCCCCGGTAGTACCAACGGGCCGGCGCGCTGACGGAGACGACGGCATCGGTGCGCGCCTCTGTGAGCCCCTTGTGCATCGCCGCCTGCCGCAGCACCACCGAGCCCCCCATGGAGAAGCCGACCGTCACCACGCGCGCGTAGCCGAGTGATCTCGCCCACTCCACGGCCGCCGCCAGGTCGAGCACCTCGCGGTCGCCGACCGTGGAGCGCCCGCCGGAGCCGCCGTGGCCCCGGAACGAGAACGTGACCACACCCGCGTACTGGGCGAACACCCCCGCCGCCCGCCGTACCGCCGGGCGCCCCGCCGACCCCGTGAAGCCGTGCGCGACCACGACCGCGGTGTCCGTCCGGCCCGCCGCGCAGGGGTCGTGGACCGCCTCGACGCTCACGCCGTCCGAGGTGCGAAGAGTTGCGCGCCGCGGTCCCCTGGTGATCGAGGAAACATCCACAGTGTGAAATCGGCCCTCTGCCCCGGAACTCATGTGGGCTATTCTGCTGGGCAGAGGATCCGGGCAGCGTGGCCCCCGGGTCCTTTTGCGTTTCCTGGTCGTTGTTACGAGCAGGTGAACAAAGGCTCTCAGGGCGCGGGAGCCGTAGCGAAAAGCAGTGCCGTAAACGCCCCCAAGCTCTTGAAGAGCAGGGGGTGCCCCCTCCGCAGGGACCGAGGAGGAACCGACGTTATGGGCGAGCAGACCGTGCACGATCATCCGAAGAAGCCGACGACGACCTGGGCAGGTGGGGCGCGATGAGCTCGTTGCTGCTCCTGACCAATGCCCTCCAGCCGTCTACGGAGGTGCTTCCCGCGCTCGGCCTGCTGCTGCACAACGTGCGGGTGGCCCCCGCCGAGGGCCCGGCCCTCGTGGACACCCCCGGTGCCGACGTGATCCTCGTCGACGGCCGCCGCGACCTGCCGCAGGTCCGCTCCCTCTGCCAGCTGCTGCGCTCCACCGGCCCCGGCTGCCCGCTGATCCTGGTGGTCACCGAGGGCGGTCTGGCCGCCGTCACCGCCGACTGGGGCATCGACGACGTGCTCCTGGACACGGCGGGCCCCGCGGAGGTCGAGGCGCGGCTGCGCCTGGCCATGGGCCGCCAGCAGATCACCTCCGACGACTCCCCCATGGAAATCCGCAACGGCGATCTCTCCGTGGACGAGGCGACGTACAGCGCCAAGCTCAAGGGCCGGGTCCTGGATCTGACCTTCAAGGAGTTCGAGCTCCTGAAGTACCTGGCGCAGCACCCCGGCCGGGTCTTCACGCGCGCGCAGCTGCTGCAGGAGGTCTGGGGGTACGACTACTTCGGCGGTACGCGGACGGTCGACGTCCACGTACGGCGGCTGCGGGCGAAGCTCGGCCCCGAGCACGAGTCGCTGATCGGCACCGTCCGGAATGTCGGGTACCGGTTCGTCACCCCCGAGAAGGTCGAGCGGGCGGCCGAAGAGGCCAAGGCCAAGGCGGCCGAGGAGGCCAGGGCGAAGGCCGCCGCCGGATCCGTGGCCTCACCACCGATCCCGGCCGCCGAGGAGCCGGAGGAAGCCTCCGTACGCCCTGCCCAGAGGTAGGTCACCCCGCGTAGACTCCCGCTCGTGGCCAAGGTGACGCGGGATGATGTGGCGAGACTTGCGGGTACGTCGACCGCGGTCGTCAGCTATGTCATCAACAACGGACCGAGGCCGGTCGCCCCGGCCACGCGCGAGCGGGTACTCGCCGCGATCAAAGAGCTGGGCTACCGGCCCGACCGGGTTGCCCAGGCGATGGCCTCCCGGCGCACGGACCTCATAGGCATGATCGTCCCGGACGCGCGCCAGCCGTTCTTCGCGGAGATGGCGCACGCGGTGGAGCAGGCGGCGGCCGAGCGCGGGAAAATGGTCCTGGTCGGCAACTCCGACTATCTGGACGACCGCGAGGTCCACTATCTGCGGGCGTTCCTCGGTATGCGGGTCGCCGGTCTGATCCTGGTCAGCCAGGGTCCCAGCGAGCGCGCGGCGGCCGAGATCGACGCCTGGGACGCGCGCGTGGTGCTCCTCCACGAACGGCCGGAGGCGATCGACGACGTGGCCGTCGTCACGGACGACATCGGCGGGGCCCAGCTGGCCACCCGCCACCTCCTCGAACACGGCCACGCGTACGTGGCGTGCCTCGGCGGGGTCGAGTCGACCCCGGCGGTCGGCGACCCGGTGGCCGACCACGTGGAGGGCTGGCGGCGGGCGATGCTGGAGTCCGGGCGCTCGGTGGACGGGCGCCTTTTCCAGGCCCCGTACAACCGGTACGACGCGTACCAGGTCGCGCTGGAGATCCTCGCCGGGCCCGACCGGCCGCCGGCGATCTTCTGCTCCACCGACGACCAGGCGATCGGCGTGCTGCGCGCGGCTCGCGAGCTGCGCATCGACGTGCCGGGTGAGCTGGCGGTCGCGGGCTTCGACGACGTGAAGGAGGCGGGTCTCACGGACCCGCCCCTCACCACGGTCGCCTCCGACCGCCCCGCGATGGCCCGCGCGGCGGTGGACCTGGTCCTGGACGACGCGCTCCGCGTGGCGGGCTCACGACGGGAACGCCTGAAGCAGTTCCCTTCGCGGTTGGTGATCCGCCGGTCCTGCGGCTGCGGCTAGCTTTCGCGGGGGCAGCGCTCTGGCTGCGGGTGGCTTTCGCCAGGGCAGCACTTCGGCCGCGGCTAGCTTTCGCCAGGGCAGCGCTCCGGCCGCGGGTGGCTTTCGCCAGGGCAGCACTCCGGCCGCGGGTGGCCTTCGCCAGGGCAGCACTCCGGCCGCGGGTGGCCTTCGCCAGGGCAGCACTCCGGCCGCGGGTGGCTTTCGCCGGGGCAGCGCTCCGGCTGCGGGTGGCTTTCGCCAGGGCAGCACTCCCGCTGCGGGTGGCTTTCGCCAGGGCAGCACTCCGGCTGCGGCTAGCTTTCGCCAGGGCAGCGCTCCGGCTGCGGACCGTGCGTGGCTGGTCGCGCAGTTCCCCGCGCGCCTCTCCGGCCCAGTCTTCGCCTGCGAGCCCGTGGGGGCTGAGCGCGCAGTTCCCCGCGCCCCTTGGGCAGTCCGCCGCACCCTGACGACTCGGGTCGGCCCCAGGCCTTCAGGGGCGCGGAACTGCGCGCTCAGCCCAGCACGGTCCGCAGGCTGAGACCGGCTCAGTCCGTCAGCTCGACCTGGATCTCGACCTCGACCGGCGCGTCCAGCGGGAGGACCGCGACGCCGACCGCGCTGCGGGCGTGCACACCCTTGTCGCCCAGAACCGCACCGAGCAGCTCGCTCGCACCGTTGATGACGCCCGGCTGCCCCGTGAAGTCGCTCGCGGAGGCCACGAAACCGACGACCTTCACCACGCGCGCGATGCGATCGAGGTCACCCGCCACCGACTTCACGGCCGCGAGGGCGTTCAGCGCACAGATACGCGCCGCGTCCTTCGCCTCCTCGGCCGTCACCTCCGCACCGACCTTGCCGGTCAGTGTGAGCTTGCCCTCGACGATCGGCAGCTGCCCGGACGTGTACACGTACACACCGGAACGCACGGCCGGCTGGTACGCGGCCAGCGGCGGCACGACCTCCGGCAGCGTCAGGCCGAGTTCGGCCAGCTTCGCCTCCACCGCGCCGCTCATGCCTGCTTCTCCCGCTTCAGGTAGGCCACCAGCTGCTCGGGGTTGTTCGGCCCGGGAACGACCTGGACCAGCTCCCAGCCGTCCTCGCCCCAGGTGTCCAGAATCTGCTTGGTCGCGTGCACGAGAAGGGGCACGGTCGCGTATTCCCACTTGGTCATGGGGCCGACTGTAGCCGCTGCCGGAGGCAGCCTCATGCGTAGGCCGTCGGGGGACTGGTTAGGCTCGATGGCGTGAGCAGGCTCCAGGTCGTCAGCGGCAAGGGCGGTACCGGCAAGACCACGGTCGCCGCTGCCCTCGCGCTCGCCCTCGCGACGGAGGGCAAGCGCACGCTCCTCGTCGAGGTCGAGGGCAGACAGGGCATCGCACAGCTCTTCGAGACGGAAGCCTTTCCGTACGAGGAGCGGAAGATCGCCGTGGCGCCGGGCGGCGGGGAGGTGCACGCGCTGGCGATCGACGCCGAGCGGGCCCTGCTCGACTACCTCCAGATGTTCTACAAACTGGGCTCGGCGGGCCGCGCCCTGAAGAAGCTCGGCGCCATCGACTTCGCCACCACCATCGCCCCGGGCGTCCGTGACGTCCTGCTGACCGGCAAGGCGTGCGAAGCCGTCAGGCGTAAGGACAAGCAGGGGCGGTACGCGTACGACCATGTGGTCATGGACGCCCCGCCCACCGGGCGGATCACCCGCTTCCTCAACGTCAACGACGAGGTCGCCGGGCTCGCCAAGATCGGCCCGATACACAATCAGGCGCAGGCCGTGATGCGGGTGCTCAAGTCCCCCGAGACGGCCGTGCACCTGGTGACGCTCCTGGAGGAGATGCCGGTCCAGGAGACCGCCGACGGGATCGCCGAGCTGCGCGCAGCCGAGCTACCGACCGGCGCGGTCATCGTGAACATGGTCCGCCCGCACCTGCTCGACGAGGAGGCGGTCCGGGGCGTCACCGGCGACCGGCGCAAGGAGGTCGCCAAGGCGCTCACCCGCGCCGGGGTCACCGGCTCGGCCAAGCTGGTCACCCCGCTGCTCCAGGAGGCCGCCGAGCACGCCGAGCGGGTGGAGCTGGAGCGCGATCAGCGGGCGGTGGTCGGCTCGTTGGGGCTTCCGGCGTACGAACTGCCCCTGATCGGCGAGGGAATGGACCTGGCCGGGCTCTACCGCCTGGCCACACGACTGCGAAGGCTCGGGGTGGGGAAGTGAGTGGGGAAGGGGGTGGGGAAGTGACCATGGACTCGGCCGCGCCGCTCGGCATCGATCCCCTGCTCGACGACCCGAAGACGCGGATCGTGGTGTGCTGCGGATCCGGCGGGGTGGGCAAGACCACGACGGCGGCGGCGCTGGGGCTGCGGGCCGCCGAGCGCGGCCGCAAGGTGGTCGTGCTGACCATCGACCCGGCCCGCCGGCTCGCCCAGTCCATGGGCATCGACACCCTCGACAACACCCCGCGCCGGGTCAAGGGCGTCGAGGGCGACGGCGAGCTGCACGCCATGATGCTCGACATGAAGCGGACCTTCGACGAGATCGTCGAGGCGCACGCGGACCCCGAGCGTTCCCGGGCGATCCTCTCCAACCCCTTCTACCAGTCCCTGTCGGCCGGCTTCGCGGGCACGCAGGAGTACATGGCGATGGAGAAGCTGGGCCAGCTGCGGGCCCGCGACGAGTGGGATCTGATCATCGTCGACACCCCGCCGTCGCGCTCGGCGCTCGACTTCCTGGACGCGCCGAAGCGGCTGGGGTCGTTCCTGGACGGCAAGTTCATCCGGCTGCTCATGGCCCCCGCCAAGATGGGCGGCCGGGCCGGGATGAAGTTCCTCAACGTCGGCATGTCGATGATGACCGGCACGCTCGGCAAACTCCTCGGCGGCCAGCTGCTGCGGGACGTCCAGACGTTCGTGGCGGCGATGGACACGATGTTCGGCGGCTTCCGCACCCGCGCCGACGCCACCTACCGGCTGCTCCAGGCACCCGGCACCGCGTTCCTCGTGGTCGCGGCGCCGGAGCGGGACGCGCTGCGCGAGGCCGCGTACTTCGTGGAGCGGCTGGCGGCCGACTCGATGCCACTGGCCGGTCTGGTGCTCAACCGGGTGCACGGCAGCGGCGCGGCCCGGCTGTCGGCCGAGCGGGCGCTCGCGGCGGCGGAGCATTTGGAGGAAGAGGCCGTCCAGGAGGCCATCCAGGAGCCCACCGAGGGGCCTGGGGAAAATCTTGTCGACGGCCGCATTGTCGATCAGGGGTGCGGGAAGGCTGAGGATCGTGACACCGGTGGTTCCTCTCCCGAAGCTCCCTCCCCCACCGGATCCGAAGACGGCGTGTCGGTCGGTCGGCTGACCGCCGGTCTCCTGCGCCTGCACGCCGAGCGGATGCAGGTGCTCGCCCGCGAACAGCGCACGCGTGATCGCTTCACCGCGCTCCACCCCGAAGTCCCGGTGGCCGAAGTGGCCGCCCTGCCCGGCGACGTACACGATCTCGCCGGGCTCCGGGCCATCGGGGAACGGCTCGCGGCCCAGGAAGAGCCGGCCGGAGCGTTCTGATACGTCTGGTTACGTACGTGTCGTACGTGCGTGGGCCTACCCCACGGCCGCGTACGTCTCATCCATGGCGTGCCGGTAGGCGTACGCCTCCTCGTCGTCCATGCCCACGGGCAGGATGCCCGTGCTGCGCTCGTACTCCGTACGCGCCGTCTCCAAGAGACGGCGCCAGGACGTGACGGTGGGTCGTCGGCGCAGCAGTGCGCGACGCTCCCGCTCCGTCATTCCGCCCCACACGCCGAATTCGACGCGGTTGTCCAGTGCGTCCGCGAGGCACTCGGTCCGCACCGGACATCCGGTGCACACCGCCTTCGCCCTGTTCTGAGCCGCACCCTGTACGAACAGTTCGTCCGGATCGGTAGTGCGGCAGGCTGCCTGCGCACTCCAGTCGGTTACCCAGCCCATGCCGGCGCCGTCCTCTCCCGAATCGAGGCTCCCCCACGGCGGCAGAGGCATATTCACCGCTGCCAGTTGAGGACGTTACGGAAGGTGGGCACAGCGCAACACCCCCTTCGGGCCCAATCTTGAATGGCCCGAACGGACTATGCGTACGCGGCAGATCACCCAACGGAGTGAGCTGGGGGCAAATGTGAGAAACCCGACCAAGCGGGACGTTTCAGTTGAGCCACAACGGACGCCTGGTGACGCATGAGGCGTAAACGGGCGGCGAATCCGGACGGCCGCCCTCTTGCGAGAGCCGAACAGCAATAAACATCGACTTGATGCGCAACCGCACTGCTGTGACAGTTGAGGGCAGCTTAGGCCAGAGCATTGACCCGTGTCCGGCGAATCAGAACGTAGGCTGCCCCCATGGCAAAGAAGCGCTCGGGCGGTGGTCTGACCGGGACCCAGCAGGCCGCCAAGTTCGTCGGGGTGAGTGTGCTCTCCGGAGCCGTGCTCGCGGGCATCGCGCTGCCCGCGTTCGGCGCGCTGGGGCTCGCGGCCAAGGGCACGGTCGAGGGGTTCGACGAGATCCCCGCCAATCTGAAGACCCCGCCGCTGAGTCAGCGCACCTCGATCCTGGACTCCAAGGGCGGTCAGATCGCGACGGTGTACTCGCGCGACCGCACGGTGGTCCCGCTCGCGGACATCTCGCCGTACATGCAGAAGGCGATCGTCGCGATCGAGGACTCGCGCTTCTACGAGCACGGCGCGATCGACCTCAAGGGCGTGCTGCGCGCGGTCAACAAGAACGCCACGTCGGGCGGGGTGGCCCAGGGAGCGTCCACCCTCACCCAGCAGTACGTGAAGAACGTCTTCGTGGAGGAGGCCGGCGACGACCCCGACAAGGTCGCCGAGGCCACCCAGCAGACGCTCGGCCGCAAGGTCAAGGAGCTCAAGTACGCGATCCAGGTCGAGGAGGAGCTCGGCAAGAAGAAGATCCTGGAGAACTACCTCAACATCACGTTCTTCGGGCAGCAGGCGTACGGCGTCGAGGCCGCCGCCAAGCGCTACTTCTCCAAGCCGGCCAAGGACCTGAAGCTGGAGGAGGCCGCCATGCTGGCGGGCATCGTCCAGTCGCCGAGCCGGTACGACCCGGTCAACGACGCGCAGGAGGCCAAGAAGCGCCGCGACACGGTCCTGCAGCGGATGGCCGACATGAAGGACGTCTCGCAGGCCGAGGCGGACCGCGCCAAGGCCGCGCCGATCAAGCTGAAGGTCTCCAAGCCGAAGAACGGCTGCATCACGGCCGTCAGCGGCGCGGGCTTCTTCTGCGACTACGTGCGCGAGGTCTTCCTCTCCGACCCGGTCTTCGGCAAGACCAAGGAGGAGCGGGCCAAGCTGTGGAACCAGGGCGGTCTGACGGTCCGTACGACCCTGGACCCGCAGGCCCAGCAGTCCACCCAGGCCTCCATCAAGGGCCACGTCTACCAGTCGGACAAGGTCGCCACCGCCGTGACGCTGGTCCAGCCCGGCACCGGCAGGATCATGGCGATGGGCCAGTCGCGGCCGTACGGCTTCGGCAGCCACGAGACGCAGATCAACTTCTCGGTGAACAAGCAGCTGGGCGGATCGAACTACGGCTTCCCGGTCGGTTCGACGTTCAAGCCGTTCCTGGCCGCCGCCGCGATCGAGGGCGGCAAGCCGCCGACGCAGCAGTACCCGTCGCCGTACGAGATGGACTACCCGGCGACCGTGCAGACGTGCAGCGGCAAGCCGTGGGTGAACATCAGCGACGAGCACCTGGAGAACGAGAACGAGTCCGAGAACGGGCCGTACCCGCTGAAGACGGCGATGGAGAAATCCGTCAACACGTACTTCGTGCAGATGCTCGGCGAGATCGGCATGTGCCCGGTCGCGCAGATGACCGACAAGCTGCACGTGGTGCAGGGCAACGGCGCGAAGCTCCCGATGGTGCCGTCCGCGCTGACGCTGGGCTCCACCGGTATCTCCCCGCTGAACATGGCGAGCGCGTACGCGGCCTTCGCCAACCGGGGCACGTACTGCACTCCGGTCGCCATCGAGTCGATCAAGAAGGCGGACGGCACGGCGCTGCGGGTGCCGAAGTCCTCGTGCAGCCAGGCGATGTCCCAGACCACGGCGGACAGCGTCAACACGCTGCTGCGCGGCGTGACCGACTCCGGTACGGGTGCGCTGGCCGGTCTGTCGGACCGCGACAACGCGGGCAAGACCGGTACCACCGACCAGCGCAAGAACGCCTGGTTCGTCGGCTACACGCCGAACATGTCGGGCGCGGTGTGGGTCGGCAGCCCGTCGCAGAGCGTCGAGATGGAGAACATCACGATCGGCGGCGTGTACAAGGAGAAGGTGTACGGCGGTGAGGTCCCCGGACCGATCTGGAAGGACGCCATGACGGGCGCCCTCTCAGGCCAGCCGGCCCCCAACTTCGTGACGGTCAACATCCCCGACCCGCAGCCCAAGGACCCGCCGGCGGGCGACGCGGGCGACAACGCCAGGGGCAACGGCAAGGGCAAGGGCGGCAGGAAGCACCGCCCCGGCGGCGGCGACAACAAGCCGGGCGGGGGCATCACGGTCCCGCCGAACCCCGGCATCTCCATCCCTCCGGGAGTGATCGGCGGGGCGACGGACGGGGTGATCGGGGGAAACTTCCCGTAGCCGCAGCCCTGCCCTGGCCCTTGTCCTTCAGGGCTGGCAGATGAAAGGGGCGCCCGGGTGATCCCGGGCGCCCCTTTCACATCTGTACGTGGGGGGCGTCAGCCCGCCAGGAGGCGCTTGACGGTGGCGGCTACCCGCCCGCCGTCCGCCAGCCCCGCCACCTTCGGCTTCACGATCTTCATCACGGCGCCCATGGCCTGCGGCCCCGCCGCGCCCGCGGCCTTCGCCTCCTCGACGGCCTGACCGACGATCGCGGTCAGCTCGTCGTCGGACAGCTGCTTGGGCAGGTACGCGTCGAGGATCTCCCCCTCGGCCCGCTCCTTCGCGGCCGACTCGGCCCGGCCGCCCTGCTCGAACGCCTCGGCCGCCTCACGCCGCTTCTTCGCCTCCTTGGCGATCACCTGCAGCACCTCGTCGTCGGAGAGCTCGCGCGCGCTCTTGCCCGCGACCTCCTCCTTGGCGATGGCGGTGAGGGTCAGTCGCAGCGTCGACGAGCGCATCTCGTCGCGCGCCTTCATGGCGGTGGTGAGGTGTTCCTTGAGCGTGGCCTTGAGCGTGGTCATGCGCCCCAGTGTGGCAGGTGGCGCCCCCGGGGCGCGTGCCAGTTTCGCGCCGGGAGCACGGGGACGGGCGTGCGCGGGGCGCGGCGGGGGGCGTACGGAAGGCCGGCGAGCCACCCGCGAAGACCGTAGGCGTACGTACGTCTGCAACGATGGACGCATGCGCGCGCGATACGGGATTCCTCTGAAGACAACGGCGGCGATCACGGCGATCGGCGCGGCCGGCATCGCCTATGCGGCCGGATTCGAAGCCCGCTCCTTCCGGCTCCGCCGGGTGACGGTGCCGGTGCTGCCGAGCGGCGCTCGGCCGCTGCGCGTACTCCAGGTCTCGGACATCCACATGGTCGGCGGCCAGCGCAAGAAGCGCGCCTGGCTGCAGTCGCTGGCGGGGCTGCGCCCGGACTTCGTGGTCAACACGGGCGACAACCTGTCGGACCCGGAGGGCGTACCGGAGGTCCTGGACGCGCTGGGCCCGCTGATGGACTTCCCCGGGGTGTACGTCTTCGGCTCGAACGACTACTACGGCCCGAAGCTGCGCAACCCGGCCCGCTATCTGATCGAGAAGGTCCAGGGCAAGCACGGCCTGAACGGCAACGCGCCCGCCGTCGGCGTCGTCCACAACCCGTGGGAGGAGCTCCAGGACGCGTTCGACGCGGCGGGCTGGATCGGCCTCAGCAACGCGCGGGGCCGGCTGAAGCTGGACGGCCTGGAGCTCGCGTTCACCGGCCTGGACGACCCGCACATCAAGCGCGACCGGTACGCGAAGGTGGAGGGCGGCCCGGACAAGGACGCGGACCTGTCGATCGCGGTGGTCCACGCCCCCTACATCCGCTCCCTAGACGCCTTCACCGCCGACGGCTACCCCCTGATCCTGGCCGGCCACACCCACGGCGGCCAGCTGTGCGTCCCCTTCTACGGGGCCCTGGTCACCAACTGCGACCTGGACACGGACCGGGTGAAGGGCCTCTCCACCCACGAGGCGGACGGCAACCGCGCCTACCTGCACGTCTCGGCGGGCTGCGGCACGAACCGCTACACCCCGGTCCGCTTCGCCTGCCCCCCGGAGGCAACCCTGCTGACCCTGACGCCCCGCCCCTGACCGCCCCCCGAAACCGGATTTCGTCTCCGGCCGCCGGTGGGCTAAAGTAAACGACGTCGCCGCGACAACCGGTGACATCGGGGTGTAGCGCAGCTTGGCAGCGCGCTTCGTTCGGGACGAAGAGGTCGTGGGTTCAAATCCCGCCACCCCGACAGAGTAAGACCAGGTCAGGGGCCTGATCCTCACTGAGGATCAGGCCCTTCCTGCGTCTCCGGTGATCGTTTGGGAGAAATCTGGGAGAAGATCTTGGTTGGGGTCTCCCAAAGGGCAGCAGCCATCCCCTCCTGATCACCACCTGCCAGCATCCCCCCGTGTGCACATCCGCGAACTGGACGCCGCGCCACCCGGAGCCGTGCCAACGATTCATCCCGAAGCAACTGGGGCAGGCGCTCGATCATGGGCCGACACACCCTTCACGCGCCGCGACGGCCCACGGGCGTGCGTGCAACCGCACTGCCGTCATGCCACCCAGGCAAGCCCTCGCGTCCCTGGCGCCTTATGACCGACGAGACCGACGACCACAATAGGTCAGCCACAGTCAAGTTCGGTCACTCTCCCATGACTTCAGGTCACATGTCGCCAACTTCTAGCAGAAATAAGAAGTTATCCACTCGGATTATCAACTACGCGCTACCGTCGGGTTGTTGCCAAGCCATCCGAGTGCGTACCTGATCCCATTGGGGGCCTATCGTGAGCATTGCCGTCGACCCGCTGCGACTGTCCAAGCCTCAAGACTCCAGCACCTATCTCGCCATCAAGACCCCTCAGGGCGGCCGCACGGTCTACAGCGTGCGCGTCCCCCTCCTCGACTTGCCAACGATCCTGCCCGTCCCCGATCCCAACAATGTCGACAAGGACAACCGCAAGGTCGACCGCCTTCACGCCAAGCACTTCGGCGAGTACCTCGACGCCAAACAGGACTGGGTCGCTCCCGCTCTGCTGGCCCGGGATGGCGGTGGATGCACCTTCGAGAAGGTAGATGACCAGGGCGCCGTCGGCTACATCACCGTTCCGTGGGCGATTGGCGGCATCTCCAGCTTGCGGACCATCGACGGCCAGCACCGCGTGCTCGGCGTCGCCATCGAGAAGCAGCGCATCACTGACGCCATCTCCGCTGTCGATCGCGAAATGGCTCGCAAGGTCAGCCCGGAGAAGGCCGCGAAACTCGAGGCTGAACGCGAGAAGCTCATCGGCCAGATGAACCGCCTCAAGGCTGAGTACGTCGGCCTAGACATCTATGTCGAACCGGACCCGATCAAGTCTCAGCAGATGTTCGTGGATGTTGCCGACAACGCCAAGGGCATCAGCAGCGCCGTCCGCGCTCGTTTCGACAGCTACAAGGTTGCCAACCGCACCCTGTCCGATGTCATCGACCACCCGTTGCTCAAGGGCCGAGTCGACGCCGAGCAGGACCGCATGACGCTCAAGAACCCCAACTTCATGGGTGCCAAGCACGTCGCCGACATCACCCGCTCCGTCATCGCCGGTGCCGGCGGCCGTATCAGCAAGAAAGCCGAGCAGACTCTCACCGATGGCGAGGTGATCGAGCAGGTCAAGGACTTTCTCGACGTCATCTCCAACGCCTTCACCGACCTCGCCTCCCTCACCGAGGACGATCCCGAGACAGAGCGTCAGCCTGGAGAGCTCACCATGGCTCAGGAGGTCCGCCGGTCGTCGCTCCTCGGATCGGTGGGTATGCTCCGCGTTCTCGGTGGCGTGTTCCGAGAGCTGCGGGCGGGCGAGAATCCGGTCGAACTCGACGACGTCACCGACTTCTTCAAGCGACTCGACCCACACATGGCCACGCCGGTCCCCGAGACCAGCATTTGGCGTACCACCTCAGCCAACGTCGACTTCGAGCCGAACGCTTCGGCACCGATCATGCGGACGCAGAACATCGTCCATCTCGTGAGCGTTATCGCCAACTGGTATAAGAAGGCACCCGCCACCCTGTAGCCGATGCATCGGATCGGAACGAGGGCGCCGCTCATCACGACCGCGCTCTTCGCGCGTCTGGCACGAAGGGGGTGGCGTCTGCTGGTAGCCGAGCTGCTTGAGGCGTTCCTCGTCGGACACGCGGGAGACATCGAGAGGCATAAGGGATCCGTCCTTCGTACGGGAGAGGGATGGGCCGAGGGTTCAGGGGTGCCGGCGCCGGGGCGGGCTGTAGGCCCAGGCGCGGTGGCGCAGGAACAGATCGCCGGCCTGGCCGCAGTAGGACCACGGGGCCTGGGTGGCGTACGGGCCGATCGCGTCGAAGACCTCCAACGCCTCGCTGTGACGGCCCGCGAATGACAGAGCGTGGGCGAGGTAGTTGGCGTCATCGGCGAAGCAGGCGTGCGGCTGTGGGGCTCGGTAGCGCCACCAGCGTTCCAGCACGGGATCGATCTGCGGGCACTCGACCCAGGGGTGGATCGTCAAGCCGTACGTCCGCTGGTTCAGCTCCTGGCGGGACCGGTGCGCCTCCGCCAGGACGACCAAAGGCAGGACAGCGATCGGCAGCCCTTGGGGAGCGGTGGATGCCTCCTCGTCGGCCCACCACGCCGCCTCGCCCGGCCTGCCGTAATGGCGGGAGAACAGGAAGGTGACGACCTCGTGGTGCGCCTCGCGATTCCACGGGTCGCGCTGCTTGATCTCCTTCCACACGCGACCGAGCGTGTCCCGGTCGGGAGCGTGGGTACGAAGTAGCGCGAGCATGACAACGAGAGGGGCTACATCCTGCGGCCACACATCCAGAACGGTGCGGCATGTGGCCCAGGCTTCCTTCATCAGTCCCCAGCCGCTGTCGCGCCCGGCGATCATCGCGCGCAGAGCCTGCACGTTCGCGAGAAGGGCCAGCGCGTGCGGTGAGCGTGGTTCGGCCTTCGCCCACGTGTCGGCGAACCTGAGCCGCGCCCCGGCCTCGGCGAGGACCTGGAGGCGGAAGATTCGACGGTCCCAGTCAGATCCAGTGGAAGCCAGCAGGTCTCGTGGGCCTTCCCAACGGCCCATGGAGGCGTCTTCCAGGACTCGTCGCAGCGCCTCGTCGTCGCGCGCGGGGTGGGAGTCAAGAAGTTGTCTCGTTCTCATGTCTTCCTGCCCCCGTCCGTTTCCGCCTGACGCGTCGGTTGCCTCTCAGCGCCCTGGCCTCGCTTCCCTCGAAGAGGTGGTCGATGCGGCCAAGACCGGGTTGATTTCCAGACGCCGGGATGAGGCGCGAGCCAGCCGAATGGCTCTACTTGATTGCGGGCCCAGGTAGGGGGTCCGTACCCTTCCGGGCAACGCGTAGACGGAGACGAGTAGCCAGGGATCACGCGAGCAGAGAGAGCCGCCGGCAGCTGGGAAGGCGGTCTCGCACCCCACGGTGAAGACCCTCCTGAGCGCGGGGAGGAACGACCTCGTGGTCCAATGCCCCGCCGGCCGGCCCCCGTCATCAGGCCCGAATGAGGCCGCCACCTGGTGGCGGTGAAAGTGCGGTGGTACCGCGAGTTCCCTTCTCGCCCGCACTCCCAAGGGATCATGACGACGTCCTCAGGAGGACCGAAATGATCCACAGCCGCGTTCACATCTCCGACCTGCGAGAACACGTCGGCCGTACCGTTACCGTCTGCGGATGGGTGAACACCCTTCGCCTGCAGAGCAAGATGCAGTTCGTCATCGTGCGGGATGGCACCGGCATGGTGCAGGTGACCCACAAGCGCGACGGTGGGCCGCAGGAGGGCCTGCTCGAAGCCCTCACCCCCGAGTCCGCTGTGCGCGTAACTGGGCGCGTCATTGACGCCGCCCAGGTGAAGCTCGGCGGCCTTGAGATCGTCCCCGAGACGGTCGAGGTTCTGAACCCGGCCGCCACGCCCCTGCCGATCGACGAGCACACCGGGCTGGAACAGCGCCTTGACTGGCGTTTCCTGGACGTACGCCGTCGCCCCGCGGCCCAGCTGCTGTTCGCCGTACAGACCACCCTGGAACAGGGCATGCGCGAGTACGCCTACGCGCAGGGGGCCACGGAGATGCACACGCCCAAGCTCATGGGAACTGCCTCGGAGTCGGGAGCGGAGGTGTTCAAACTCGGTTACTTCGACCGCAGCGCCTACCTGGCGCAGTCCCCGCAGTTCTACAAGCAGATGGCGATCGCGGCGGGCATCGACAAGGTCTTCGAGATCGGGCCGGTCTTCCGTGCCGAGCCGTCGTTCACCTCCCGGCACGCCACCGAGTTCACCGGTGTCGACGTTGAGTTGGCCTGGATCGACGGGGTCGAGGACGTGATGGTGTTCGAGGAGCGGATGCTCGCCCACGCCATCGGCAAAGTCGCTGATGCGCACGGGACAGCGGTCGCCGAGCACTTCCGTGTCGAGATCACGGTTCCCACGACGCCTTTCCCCCGTATCAGCATGGCCGAGGCACACGAGATCCTGCGCAAGGGCGGCTGGGACCCGCAGGGAGTCAAGGAGGACCTCGACCCGGAGGGCGAGCGGAGCCTGTCGGCCCACATCAAGGAGATCACCGGGCACGAGTTCGTGTTCATCACGCACTATCCAGTGGGCATCCGGCCCTTCTACCACATGCGGCCAGCCGACGACCCGAGCGTGACCTTGAGCTTCGACCTTCTGTGGAAGGGACTGGAGGTCACCACTGGCGCCCAGCGGGAACACCGCTACGAAGTACTGCTGGAGCAGGCCGCCGAGAAGGGCATGAGTCCCGAGCCGTTGCAGGACTACTTGAACGCGTTCCGCTACGGATGTCCGCCGCATGGGGGACTCGGCATGGGCTTGGGGCGCGTGCTGATGGTGATGCTCGGCCTGGACTCGATCCGCGAGGCCACCTTCCTCTTCCGCGGCCCGAACCGGCTCACCCCATAGCCAGCGGGGATCCGCCTCCCACGGCACGAGCAAGTGCCTCGTGCCGTGGGAGGCAGGCTCAGTAACGGACATTGCGCAGGTCATGCGTCCACGCCTCGCCCGGGTTCTTGTCCCAGTAGGCCCGCAGTGCCAGCTCGCGCTCGGAGAAGCTGCCCTGGTGGCACAGGCCGCCGTGGGAGAGGGTGACGCTCATTGCCAGCGTCGACTCGGTGGTGACCCAGTGGGGGGTCAGCGCATGGCTCCAGAGCTGGTCACCTGGCCGCATGGTGACGGACTGCCGATCTGCCGCGTCGTGTTCGGGTGGATCCTCGCCTGTGGTTGCGCCGATGACCGCAGCTTCGGCCGATAGGTGCTGGTCGGGCACGAGATAGCTGTGGAAGGCCTTAGTGCCGTGGACCTGCCAGACCAGTCCGTGCGAGTTGTCGTTGTGGTAGGTCGACGCGGCTCCTCGGGTGGACACAAACAGGATGGGAGCCAGTCGCTGCCAGGTGAACCCCTGGGCGGACAGGTGGGTGCGCCAGGGGATCATGACTGCCTCCTGAAAGCTGTGCAGGAGGTTGTCGTAGAAGCGGGTGAGGTCGAAGTGCACCAGCCGGAACGGCCAGGTGATGATCTCTTCGAGCGGCGCGGTACGGAAAGCTGCGGTGCGGTCCATGCGCACCTGCCAGTCGTCCTCTCCGAGGATGGTGAACCGGACCTCGTCGTCGGTGCGGAGGTGGTCGAGGACATCGATGGCCGGCACGAACGTGTAGCCGAAGGGGACCTCCAGTGGGAAGTTGGGCGGCTGCTTCCAACGGAAGATGAAGTCGTCGGGCGTCGTGATCGTCATAGAGCGTTCCAGGGAGTCGGGAGGCGTCCATTCGCTGTCAGACGGCAGTGCGCTGCGCGCCGTCCTCGGACGTACTCGCGGGGCGGCAGATGGCAGCGCAGTCCGGGATCACCAGGTCCTGTGCCGGAGCAGTCAGGAGATGTCTGATGGCGGCGCGGGGAGCGTGCACATTGACCGCCGCCTGCCCGTAGGGGCAGCGGCGGATATCGCCCTCTGCGGAGACGTAGGCGGTTGTCGAGCGGCACGACCACCGCTCGACAGCGTCTGTGGGAAGTTGCAGATCTTCCAGCTCTTCGAGGTAGGACCTATACCGGGTGGACAGGGCGAAGTAGCGCCCGAGGACGTCGGCGTCGTGCCGCTGCTGCGCCAGGTATTCCTGGACCGACTTGCCCTCACGGCGCAGAGTGCGCGCGTCGAGCACGACGGGGCTGAACTGGACCTCCACTCCGGCCTCGGACACGAGGCGGACCAGGTCCTGGCACTCCTCGTCCCGAAGACCCCAGCAGGTGACGTGCAAGATCGTTGCTGCGGTGCCGACGGTGCGCAGCGTGTCGATGCCGGAGGCCGTACTGCGGGTCGTGCGGCCAAGCCGCATCGCACCCTGTGAGTCAGCGGAGACGGTCACATTGGTAAGCAGATGTGTCACCTGCGAGAGGGCGATGACCTCGGCCACGGTTCGGGCCGAGGTCACCATGGACACTGCCATGCCGAATTGTCGCGAAAGGCGGACGAGTTGCCGGAGCTGAGGATGGTGTGTCGGCTCGCCGCCGCTCAGGCACACCGCCTCGACGCCCGCTTCCTTCAAGCGCGACAGGGCGCGGGTGTACGTCGCCGTGTTCAGGAAGCCGTGGGCGCGGTCGGCGCGGAAGCAGAACCCGCAGGCGACTTTGCAGTGCCCGGCAGTGGAGATCAGGGCGGTACGGACGCGGGTACTCATTGCACCCCCGTGTTGTCCCACACAGCGATCTCCACGGTGCTCGTGTAGAACGCGCACATCTCCGGGTCGGGCGTACTGCCACCGACGAGAGCTTGCTCGTTACGGGATGGGCCACCGCAGATGGCTACTGCAGGACAGTCGCCGCACTGGGGAATCGGCGCGATCTCTTTGGCTACGCCAGCCAGGAGGCCAGGGTCGGCTCGTAACTCGTCGAGCGTGTGGAGGAACGAGGGTTCGCTGAAGTTGATGTCGCAGAGGCTGATCCGGCTGCCGGGGAGCAGGGCAGCGTTGAGGCTGCGGTCGCCCTGCATGTGGTCGAACAGCATCGGTCGTCGGGTGTCGAGTGCCTGGAAGGCGCGGTCCAGGACGGAGAAGAGCATCCCGCCCCGTCCCAGGGCGGCCACCCGAGCCTCGTACAGCTCGTGGGCAAGTTCAGTGCCACTGACTCTCCAGGCTCCACCCGTCGGAATCGGTGTGTTGACGTAGATGAACTTCAGCCCGAGCGTTCCGATGATCCATCGGACAGTCTCGGCGAGGCGTCCGATGTTCGCGGTGGTCGGGGTGAGATTGCACCCCACATGCAGCCCGTCGGCTTCGACGAGGCGGGCGACGTTGCGGCGGATGCGGTCGTCGGCGGGCTGGCCCCCGAGCAGGAGGCGGTTCGCCGAGTTGATGCTCGGGGGGCCGTCGATGGAGATGCCCACCCCGTACTCGTACGCAATGAAGTGGTCGAGGGCCTCGTCCGTCAGCCGGGCACCGTTGGTGACGACCGTACGCCGTACCCTGCCCACGTCATAGCGGTCGGCGAGAGTGTCGGCGAGCTGATCACCGTAGCGCATGAGGTCAAACCGGATGGTCGGTTCACCGCCGAACCACTGGATGGAGACTTCCTCCTGCCCGGCGTTCTGCTCGAACAGGAACCGCAGTCCCTCCGACAGCTCCTCCTGCGTCATGTCGGGCTTACCAGAATTGGTGTGGACGAAGCAGTAGTCGCAGGCCATGTTGCACCGGTCGGTGAGGACCACGCGCAGGCCACTGATGCGGCGCGGGGTGGCGTCGAGGCCAAGGAGCCGGAGACGCCGGCGGAGTGCTTCGCGCCGGTCGGCCACAGGGCCGCCGGGGGTGAAGCCGAGCCCAGCAAGGGCTTCATGAGTCGCGGTCGGGGGGACCCCGGCGAGGTCGTGGACCTCGCCGGGGTCGATGAACACACTGCCCAGGCCGACCGGGTCGAGGAGAACCGCTTCCCCGTCACGTTCGTACTGGAAGTACTTCCCCCACATCATCCGGGGGGCGGCCATGGTGGTCAGGCCGCCGCTTCCTCTTCAGCGATCCCCAGCTCACCCATGACCGCGCGGACCGTCTCCTCAGCGGCGCCCTGGAGCTTCGCGGAGGCCGCCGGGGAACCGCCGTCGGCGAGGACGATCACTCCGGGGAGCGTCGGGTTCGGTGCGATGACCGTGATGCCGGCCGGGGCGGTGCTGATGACCATGACTGCGCCCTTCAGCTCTACCCAGTCGGTCCGTTCCTTAAGGGCCTCGATGATGCGGCCCTGCTTCTCTTGGAAGGCGGCCTGCTCGCCCATCCACACGCCCGCCTTGGCCTTGGAGTCCACGACGTCCGCGTAGATGAGGTGATCCTGCTTTTCTCGCCTGGCTTGAGGCATGACTGGCCCTCTCTCGGTGTTGGAAGGTCTTGGAGCAACCAGTTGCACCCGCCGAGTCGCGGCAGGCGCACTGCGTCTTGCGCGCAACAACGTCACGATGCACACCTCGTTGTTACGTGGCGCCATCTTGCGGACTCCGGCGGGTCCTCTTCGAGGACTCCTACGGGTCTCCAACAGGACTTCCACCGGACCTAGTTGCCGTGTGGCGGGCGGTTTCTCGCCGCATGAGGACACTGCGTGTCACTCTGAGGGGAGGGCTCGTTCAGAAGGAGATTCATGTCCCGTCCCGCAGGAAACACGCGGCTCAAAGCCGCGCGCCTGGCCGCTGGTTACAGCTCCCAGCAAGCCCTGGCTGATGCCATCACCACGGCGGCATTGACACTCGGCATCAGAGGTCTCGCTGTCGGCGTCCGGCAGGTACGGCGTTGGGAGTCCGCTACGCCGCCCTGGCCACAACCCGATGTGCACAGGGTCCTGGCCCACCTCCTGGGACAAAGCATGGAAGACCTAGGCTTCACTCCACCGTGGGGAGGTACGCGCTCCCAAGCAGGCACGGCGCTCAATACCGCCCCTCGCGTTCCCCTGCCGGGTGCGCGGCAGGCATCGGTGCCCGCCCTGCAGACGACTACGACACAACCAGGAACGATTGGGCGCGACTTCGGTGCCATCACACGGTCACACCGCCAGCTGTACTGGTCCGTCGCCCCAGCAGTCCTTCACCCGGCGGTCCTGGAGCACACCCGGCTTGGATGCGCCCTCCTCCCAGAGACGGCGAACCCGGCCCGTCAGACTCTCGCCGCCGCACTGGCCGAGTCCTACCTGCTGGCCGGCCGCATCGAATTCTTCGATCTGCGACAGCCTGAACGGGCCTCCGATACCCTCCTGCGGTCCTTGCAAGCGGCGGGCGAAGCGGACGACCCCCTGCTCGGAGCGGCCATCCTCGCCCACATGGCCTTCATACCGGGCTGGACAGGCGAGCGGGATGCGGCGATCGAACGCATGACAGCTGCCCGGACGTATGCCCGCCGCGGCGAAGCATCGGCGGAGTTCTGGGCATGGCTGGATGCCGTCGAGGCGGAGTGCGAAACTCTGTGCGGAGACCCTCACGCGGCGCTGCGCTTGATCCGACATGCCGAGGACGCTCTGTCCAAAGGCGCCGACCACGCCTCCCCTGACTGGCTGGACTGGTTCAGCCCAGTCCGCCTGTCCGCGTTCAAGGGGAATACCCAGCTAAAGGCCGGCCACCTCCCCCAGGCGCGTCAGACACTCCACGAGGTACTCGACGCCTTGCCCCCCGAGTCGGCCAAGCAAAGCACCGTCGTCCTGGGAGACCTCGCCGCGGTCGAAGCCTCCGACGGCCGTCCGGAGGAGGCGTGCCGATATGCCATCCAGGCCCTGGATCAGTTGGCGATCACCTGGTACGCCACCGGCATGGACCGCGTCCGTGAGGTCCGCCGCACGCTCGCACCGTGGCAGAACGAGCAGTGCGTGCGGAACCTCGACAACCGCCTCTACGACTGGGGTACGACAGTCAGCGCCCTTCAGCGTTGAACTTGGCGATCTTCTCCGGGAGCTCCGCGAGCGAGTCGATGCGCATCGTCGTGATCGCGTCCGCTTCGGGGTCGCGCTGCTGGATCGTGCCCCAGGGGCCGCGTCGGATCAGGGCCGTCAGCAGTCCCGCCTGCACGGCGGGGCGGATGTCGTTGTCGAGCCGGTCACCGACGTACAGGATTTCCCCCGGCTCGGCGGGTGTCGCTTCGATGACGTGCTCGAAGAACGCGACGTCCGGCTTCGACGCGCCCCAGTCATCGCTGGTGGCGATCAGGTCGGAAGGAAGATCCAGGCCGCGCAGCAGTCCGCCGGCCCGCACGGTCTGGTTCCCGGCGATGCCCACCCAAAGCCCAGCCTCCCGCAGGGCGGCCAGCGTCGGCCGGACATCCGGGTACAGATCGTCTTCGCCGAACCATTCCGGTTTCCCGGCTGCCGCTCGCTTCTCCCGCTCCTCGGTCAGATCGAAACCGGGGCGGAACTCCTGGAAGGTCTCTCGATAGTCCCGCCCTTGCGCGATGACCGCCCCGAACATCGCGGCGAAGGTATGCCGCGGAACTCCCAGCCAGTCCGCCCAGGTCCCGTACTCCCGGGTCTCGTCAACAAGGCACTCACCGACGTCGAACACCACTGCACGAATCATGTTCGGCAGGTTAGACGGTCCGACGCGGGCAGGAAGCAACCCTTTCGGTCTACGGCCCGCTCTTCCTCGCCAGCGCCATGGCGGCCGCCCGAGCGGAGGACCGGACGACGACGCAGCCCTTCCACTGGGAAGCCGACGAAGCCGTGCGACGGCAGGGCACCGACGCCAACCACCTGTGGACGGCTTCGGTCTGGGCTCACGAATCGACACGACCGCCCTGCCCCTGGAGCGACGCATACGACACAGCCTCGAAGTCGCCAGGGCGCTGAGCTCCAACAGCACCGACGAAGCCCTGGCCGTCTTGCTGGAAGCAGAACAGGCCGCGCCCGAGCAGGTGCGCCACCACTACCTGAGCTGGGAACTCGTCATCGGCTGTATCCGCGGCACCCGATGCCGACCGTCCCAGTCCGTGGCCGAGCTGGCCCGCAGTCTCGGCGTCACCGGCGGTTAGAGTCCGTCCTGTGAGCGAGAACGACCACGAAGCGAAGATGGCCCACTCGCGCATGGCAGCTGGCGCCCCCTTCTTCGACGACGCCGACCGGGTGCTGCTCGTCGAGCCCTCGTACAAGGACTAACGCGACACCCCCGGCGGATACGTCGAGCACGGGGAGTCGCCCCTGCAAGCCTGCGTGCGCGAAGTCCGCGGGGAGCTGGGCATCAAGCCCGCCATGGGCCGCCTGCTCGTCGTGGACTGGGCACCGAATCCAGGCGAGGGTGACAAGGTCCTCTACCTCTTCGATGGGGGTCGCCTCAGCGCGGATGAGGGTCGGCACATCGAGCTTCAGGCCGACGAGCTCAGCGGGCACGCCTTCCACGACATCGAAAAGAGCTGCCAAAACTCACCATCCCCCGCCTCGTACACCGTATCGTCGCCAGCGTCGAGGCCCGTGCTTACGGTGTGACTGCCTACCTGGAACACGGGGTGGCACCGGGAGCAGCGCGCTGAGCCCGAGGCGACAGTGCGGCTTCGCCGACCAGGGCTGTGCCGACAGGCACCACCTGCACGACAATGGCCAATGGGACCAGACGCCCCCTCTCGTTGCCCTATATACCTTGATGCTCTTGGAGCTCTCGCTGTGACGCTCTCTGCCCCTCCTTCGCCTACCGCGCTCGAAACCGTTTTTAAGCGGGTAATCGAGCGCAAGGCTGTCCGTGCCGAAGCAACACTGCAGGCGGACATCCGCCAGTTCCTGCTGGATGCGGATCTCAACCTCGGCGAGCAGGATCTCCTGGCTCCCGTGATGGAAGCGCAGGTGGGCGACGGCACCGGTCACCGCATCGATATCGAGATGGGCGCGACCGTCATTGAGGTCAAGAAGGACATCAGTCGCCCAAAGATCCGCAAGGATGCGGTCGCGCAACTGGCGAAGTACGTGCGGGCCCGGACTGAGCAGCGCGAGCGGCGGCACGTCGGCATCCTCACCGACGGCGCTGATTGGCGCGCCTACACGCTGGTCAACGACGAGCTGAACGAGGTAAACCATTTCGATGCGCGGGAGCGCAACGTTAAGACGTTGGACCTGGTCCGGTGGCTCGAAGGCGTCCTTGCGACGTCCGAGGGTGCGGCACCCACGCCAGATGCCATCGCAGCCCGCCTTGGGGCGGACAGCGTCGCCCACTCCATCGACAAGGCGGTCCTCTCCGCGCTGTACGAGGAGAACAAAAGCCTGCCAACCGTCCGGCTGAAGCGCGATCTGTGGGCGCGTCTGCTACGCAGCGCCCTGGGCGCCCAGTTCGAGGACAGCGATGACCTATTCATCGAGCACACGCTCCTAGTGAATATGGCCTCGATCATCGCCCACGCGGTGATGGGCATCGATGTGAAGGACACCCCGCCTGCCTCACTGGTTCACGGCCAGCTGTTCACGCAGGCGCGGATCTCGGGTGTGGTCGAGTCGGACTTCTTCGGCTGGCCGCTGGAGACCGAGGGTGGCGAGGGCTTTGTTCAAGACGTGTCTCGTCGCCTCGCCGGCTTTGACTGGTCACGGGTCGAGCACGACGTACTGAAGGTTTTGTACGAGTCGGTGATCGGCGCGGAGACCCGTAAGAAGCAGGGTGAGTACTACACACCGGACTGGCTGGCGGAAGCGACGGTGATCGAGGCTGTCCCCGACCCCCTGAACCAGCGGATCATGGACCCGTCATGTGGTTCTGGCACGTTCCTCTTTCACGGCGTCCGCCGCTACCTGGCCGCCGCGCAGGAAGCTGGGCTGCCATTGCGCGAAGCGCTGGACGGCCTCCATGACCATGTTGCGGGCATCGATCTCCACCCTGTCGCCGTGGCGCTGGCCCGCGTCACCTACCTCCTCGCTATCGGCCGCGAGACGCTTACCTCCGAGGAGCGCGGACCGATAAGTGTTCCCGTCTACCTGGGCGACAGCCTCCAGTGGGACCAGCGCACCGACCTCATCGACCACGGCCACCTTGTCATCCAAACCGGTACGGGCAACCAGCTCTTCACCAACGAACTGCGTTTCTCGGAAGACTTGCTGCATGACGCCAGTCGTTTCGACGCGATTGTCAATGAGCTCGCTGATAAGGCGGCCGACCCGCATCGGGGTCAGGGGAAGTTGCCCTCACTTGTTGCTCTCTTCAACCGGCATGGGGTCTCCAACGCGGACGACCGGGAGGAACTGACAGATAACTTTCGCGTCCTATGCGATCTGGTCGATGAGGACCGGAACCACATCTGGTCCTACTACGTTCGAAACCTCGCCCGCCCCATGTGGCTATCCCGCGCCGAGAACCGTGTTGACGTTCTCGTTGGCAATCCGCCGTGGCTGTCATATCGGCACATGCCCGAGGACATGCAAAAGACCTTCAAAGCGATGATGCGGGACCGGGGTCTGTGGAAGGGGTTCGAGGTCGCCACCCATCAGGACCTGTCAGGTCTCTTCATCGCCCGCGCGGTCCAGCAGTACCTGCGCGTGGACGGTTCGTTCGCTTTCGTCGTACCCAACCCAGTGCTGGACCGCCCCTACTGGACCGGTTTCCGCACCGGGGATTGGGCTGACCCTGACCACCCCGTCAAGGTCAACTTCACTGGTTCCTGGGACCTGCGCCGACTGCGTCCACACTTCTTTCCCCGCGCCGCCGCCGTCGTTTTCGGGCGCCGCCGCTCCCTTGCCATCGGGCAACAGGGCAACAGCGCCGTCGCACTGCCCAGGCAGACCGAAATCTGGACCGGGAAGATTGCCAAGAGCGCCGCTCGTTGGGAACGCGCCAGGGGCTGGATCACCCGGAAGGCAGGTGAGCTGCGCTATCCCAAGGACGGGCTGATCAGCTCGCCGTACCGGGACCGGTTTGGGCAGGGGGCTACCGTCGTTCCCAAGGTCCTTTTTTTCGTCCGGGAACAGACTGCCAGTCCTCTCGGGCTCGGAGGCGGTCGCGTCTCGGTCCGCTCGCAGCGCAGCGCGATGGAGAAGAAGCCCTGGAAGGAACTCCCCGACCGGGAAGGAACGGTCGAGAAGCAGTTCGTTCGGCCCATCCTGCTCGGGGAGCACATCGTTCCCTACAGGATCATGGGTGCCGACAAGGTCGTCCTGCCCATCGAGGGGACGAATACCATCATGGATGGTGAGCATGACCACCTCGACCGATACCCGGACCTGGCGAAATGGTGGCGCGACGCCGAACGTCTCTGGAATGACAATCGCTCCAGCGCTCGGCTTTCCCTGGCCGAACAGCTCAACTTCCGGAAGAAGCTCACCGAGCAGCTTCCCGGCGCGCCTCTACGGGTGGTGTACGGCGCCTCTGGAATGCACATGTCCGCCGCGCTGGTGGATGATCCGAACGCAGTTATTGAGCACGCCCTGTACTGGGCTACGGTCGCAACCCGGCAGGAGGGCATGTACCTCCTTGCGCTACTCAATACCCCCCGCCTCACCGAAGCCGTGCGCCCGCTGATGTCCTACGGCAAGGACGAGCGGCACATCGACAAGGCCGTATGGGAGCTGCCCATTCCGGACTTCGATCCGGCGGACGCCAAGCATGCACGAATCGCGGAGATCGGTGAGGCGGAGGCCCAGCGGATCGCGGAGCTGAAGTTCGAAGGCGGCAAGAGCTACATCCAGATCCGCCGAGCCCTGCGCAATTTTCTCCTCAGCTCTACCGACGCCGAAGAACTGGATCAACTGGTCACCGAACTAATCGGCTGAAAGTCGCTGGCCCTTTGACCGTTCGGCTCCCTCCTCTGCCTTCAGGCGGAGGAGGGACGAAGGATCCCCTGTCCGGCCCTGAGTCGGGCGGTCGTCGTGGCTTTACGCCGCACGTCGGGCATGTGAGGGAAGGCGTCCTTTGTCTAGCGTGGCCAATAGGGCGGCGGTGAGACGGACGGGTCCACACGCTCGAAGCGGTGCTTGCTCCCCGGATTCAAGCCCTTGATGTGAATCAGCTGCTGTATTTCTACTTCGTTGAGCTCGCTGACGATCAAGGGTATGGCTGCCACTACCGCGCCCATAGCCAAGCCCAGACCAGCCATGCCCTTATGTGCCTGGCTGAAGCGGATGTGATGCATGCCCGACTTCTTGATGGCCTCCGTCTCTGACGGGTCCTCCAGCTGTCGGGCGTCCCTGGTCAGGAAGGCGTCGAAGCCTTTTCTCGCAGCATCGGGGAGGAGCGCGAGATCCTTCTTGCCTGCCCATTTGATCTCGCTGACGTGCTTGACCTCGTGTCCGGGCAGGAGACGCCTGAGCATCTCCAGCACCTGTACGGGGACGTTCTCGTCGATGAGGATCCGCATCAGGCAGTGCGCGCTCCCGCGCTGTAGCTGTCCACGTATAGCGCGAAAGAAGCAGCGTCACGCGCTGCGTCAGCGGTGACGCCCGGATAGTAGTCGGCGATCTCCTCCGGCGGGATGCCGTCCTCAATCAACTCCGCGACGGTGTCGAAGGGGGTTCTCGTGCCCGTGATCACGGGCTGTCCCCCCTGGGTCTCCGGGTCGACAGTGACGTGCTGCTTCGGCTGGAGCAGGTGGGGGACGACGACGCCAGCTCTGGGAGCGAACTCCTGGAGAATGTCGGCCATGGTGGCGATAACCCGTTGGCCAGGGCGTTTGACCAGATCGGTGCCGTGGTCATCGTAGCCGGCGAGGACGATCGAGTCGCCCTCGGACACCAGGGAGTACCTGGACAGGTGCTCGACCTCCCCGATCTTTTTCAGGGTGGCCAGGGCTACGCGGATCTTCTGGAGCGACACGTCCTGGCGCAGGTGGGCGAACGCACGCAGCGCGAGTACGTCGCGGAAGGAGTACAGGGCCGGCCTGGCTGCCAGCTCGGGCTGAAGGATCGGCCCGTTGCCACGGTCCTGCCTCCACGTGCGCAGTTGTCCTACCGTCGCTCCCGAGAGGGCGGCAGCCATGCGGGCCGAGTACGCCATCTGCTGCCTCCCATTCTGGTTGTGTGCTGTGGGGTTCCAGCATCCCAGTTCCCCGATCAGGAACGCTACACAACGACGAGAGCCCAGATGCTCCAGATGCTCTGCGGCGAAGCGGTGGAACGTTCAGCGTGCGTGAGCGGACAGGCTGGCGCGAGCCATGTGCGCGTGTGTCTGGGGTGCGTGCCGCTGGCCAGCAAAAACAGGATCCAGTGCCACGGCTCGCCACACTCTGGTCCGCACCTCACCACCGGCTTCCTCTCCGACGTGGCCTCGTCGTCAGTGCCCCGCCGCGCGCCTACCCGCCTTCGTGCGTCCTGCAGGAGCCGAGTCGCCCTGACCATCGCGCAAACTTGCTACCGCAAGGCGGCCTACGGATGCTGCGCGCCGATCGGTCACCGCGCCAGCACCAGGCTCTGGGAGAAATTTGGGAGATGATCTTCTTCCCGAGACCGACCAAGACCCCGCCACACCAACCCAGACCATGCGCCTGACCTGCGCTTTCAGCAGATATGCAGGTGCCGATCTTGTTCGGACCTCATTCGGGACGAAGAGGTCGTGGGTTCAAATCCCGCCACCCCGACAGCTATAACACCAGGTCAGGGGCCTGATCCGCTTAGCGGGTCAGGCCCCTGAGTGGTTGTGGCAGCATTTTCGGGTCTGGTCGGGTCGCACCTCGGTCGTCATCAGTGGGCGGATCTCGCTGAGCGCATTTCGATCGGATAGCCCGCCATCCCTCAGCAGGTGTGCCTCTAAGTCGACACTCCGGTCACTATGCCAAGCAGCGTGAGCGCGAAGAATGCCGTGCCCCAGGCCAGCGCGTGGCGTATGCAGCGGTATTTGGTCCAGGCGATCTGGGACAGGGTCGCCAGTTGGTTCAGGTTCCGGGACACGAGGTCGGTGCGGCGGACCGTCCGCTCCAGGTGCCCGACCGACATCGCGAGCCTGACGTCGCCGAAGTAGTGGGTGCGGTAGTAGCGGGGATTTCCGAGCCGTGGGGTTACGGCCAGGCCCAGCAGGACGAGTGCCGGTACGCAGGCAGCGCAGCCCACCCAGAGGAGGAGCTGCGGAACGACGGCGTACTGCCGTGGGGCGATATCGCCGCTGCCGATCGCGCCAAGCTGGGCGGTCAGCGCCGCGCCCAGGGACGCCAGCAGGAGGCCGGCCTTGTTGTCGGCCTTCATGACCTCCTCGCGTGCCTCGGACAGCAGAACCCTGGCGAGTTCCGCGCCGCAGTCGGCTGTGGTGTCGACATCCGGGACCGTGTCGGTGTCGCCTCCGGGTGTGGTCATGCTTCCCCCTCCGTTCTGTCGGATTCAGGCGGCCGCCCCGTGTGCGGGGCGGCCGTGGTGCTGTGTTGCTGGTGCAGACGGGTGCGTCAGACCGTCGGCGAGCGGCGGATCTCGTCCTCCAATGCGTTCACCGCCTGCCGGACTCGGATGTTCATCGCTGCCGTGTGTTCCCGGAGCGCCGCCTCCGACTCAGCGCGGTGACGCCGGACCTCCTGTTCGATGGCATCCTGGGCGATCTCGATGTCCGCCATGGCCCGATGCTCGGCAAGCCGGACCTCAGCGTCGTGGACCTTGACCCCGCTGTTGCTCGCGCTGGTGAGCATCCGGTCGTACGCGGACTCGCCGCTCAGGTACTTCACCAGCACGGGGAGTATGTCGAGGAGGACGAACAGCAGGCGGACCAGCCAGATGCCCACGAACAGCACCGGGTTTCCGGTCGCAAGTTGCTCAAGCGCCCGCATCCGTTCCAGGACACCGATCTCCTTCTGCTTGGCGCGCTCCTCCTCCAGTCGCCGCTCGACGCCGTCGGCCCGGGCCTTGAGGAAGGCGCCGCGTGACGCGGTCTGCTGGGTCTCGATCTCCGAGACGCGGCTGTTCATGCGGGCCAGTCGCTTCTCGTTCTCATCGGTGCGGTGGGTCGTCCGGTAGTCCTGCGCCTTCTCGCGAAGGCGCAGACATTCGGACGTCCGCTGATACAAGCCGGTGGCGGCTGTGCGGATCAGCCGACGGCACTCGTCCCGTACCTCAGAGTCGATGGTTTCCAGCCTGGTGGTGTCCTGGTCCACCCGCTTCTGCAGGGCGGCGGCATCCAAGCGCAAGGCGGCCAGTTCCTCGGCGCGTTCACCGGGCGTCATGCCGAAGGAGAGGACGTACGTCCTGTCGCAGCCTTCCGGGGTGACGGTCCGCGTCGTGGACGGTACGGGGTTGCAGCGCACCAGATTCGTACGCAACTGGTCGATCGCATCCGTACGTTCGTCGGCGACGCGTTCTTCGATGGCCGTCTGGAAGATGCGCAGCACCAGGGGCTCAGCGATCACCGCGCCGAGCATCAGGGCGATCAGCAGGCGCACGAGGAGGGGGCCGGTCTGTCGCCGCGCGTTCGGCTGCGGAGTGACCAGCCAGCGATCGAGGTTGAGCACGAACAGCATCCAGATGCCCGTCGGGACGAGGGCAACCAGAGAGACCCTGCCGAGCGCCTCGGTCGCAAAGTTCCACATGGAGAACGCCGCGATGACGGAGGTGCCGAGCACCACCCCGCCGAGGGCCGTGTACTTGCTCCGCTCGTACCTGACCCTGTCCAGAAGCTCCTCGTCGACGCCGGTCAGAGTGCGCAACCCTCGTGCGGCGTCGAAGCCGAAGGGGCGGCGGGCGGTACGGGCAAGAGCCCCGTCACCGGTGGTGCGGGCAGCGGGCCCACCCTCCGTGGTGCGGGCGGTGCGCCGACCGCGCGCAGTACGCGCAGCAGCATCGCCAGTGCCTTGGCCCTCCCCCGCATCGGGAGCCGTCACGTGGTTCGTCAAGATGTCAGCCAAGGAGATCGTCCTCGTCCTTGACGAAACCACCCTGCGGGTCATGCGAGCCGTCCCGGCCCGATTCCGTGCGACGCGGGCGAGCTGGTCCCGACTCGACCATGCGGGCGGTGCCGACTCCGGGCGCGGCCCCGCCGCCCAACTCCCGCAGGACCTGTTCCAGGAACTCATAGTCGATGTACTCGTTCCCACTCGCCTGCCGGAGCAGGGTCAGCAGCGCGTCGCGGCGCATCTGCGCCTCCGCCGTCTCCCGCGCCTGGGCATGAGTCCGGTTCGACACCTCGGTCTCGTGCCGACGGGCCGACCCCTCCGCGGTGTTCCGATGGATGCGGGCCGCCGCCTCGACGACGTCAATCTCCTTCCTGGCGATGCCGAAAGCGTCCACGTGGTCGGATCCCTGGGAGAGCAGTTCCGCGATTCGGAGTGCGTCCTGGGTCTCGAAGTCCCGCTGCCCCCGCTGGAGTTCCCAGGAGCGCCGCTCGTCGCGCAGCTTCTGCTCCCAGTCCCGCAGGTCGTCCGACGCGTGCACCTCGGCGCTGACGAACTCCACGCTCATGCCGGCGACCCGCGGCGGCACGATCACGCTGTAGGCGGTCATTCGGTGACTGACCTCGGTCCGCACCGCGTTGACCTCCTCCACCCGGTGCCCTGCGCTCACCGTCGGCAGGTCGCCGTCGCCCATCAGGTAGGCGCGCAACGGAACGGTGACGTCGATGATGCCCTGCCGGGCGATGACGGCCGCATCGGTCACCTGGCAGGTGAAGGACGCCCGCACCGTGAAGTTGTCTGCCTCGCTCACCGACGGGAGCGTGCGCTCCACCTCGACCAGGCGCGCGCGGGTATCGACCAGGCTGACCGAGGAGGCGTCGAGCACGTCGAGGTGGGACGGGTCGAACACCATGCCCTCGGGAAACGTGCGGTAGTTCCCGCCGACCCTGAAGACGTAGACCGCGCCGGGCGGTAGCTCTGGCACGTCGTCGCGTTGGCGACGCCGAGACCACCAGGTGCCCTGGACCGTGGCCAGGATGTGCTCGGCGATGACCGGGTAGTTCACTTGCTTCGGCCTCCTTGAACGGAAGTGAAGTGAGAGGTGGATATGAGGGACGAGGTGGAGCGCCGGGAGTCCGCCGGCGGTCGGCCGCGCAGTGATCCGAGGAGTACCTGAGCCAGTTGGTGGGCGCCGGGGATCGCATAGTCGGGATGCCTCAGAGCGATGGACAGGTGGTGGCGCAGCGCGGCCCACTGGCGTCCGCTCATGGCGCTCTGCATGGCCTCGCCGAGTTCGCGTACAGCGCCGGTGACGGACGGGTCGTCCCGCAGCTGCACCAGCGTCCGGCACAGCCCGCTGACCGCCCGGCTCCGGTTGCTGCTGTGCAGGACATCCGCCCACAGGGACCCCAGGTGGCGGGCGCTGTCCGGGACGGTGCGCAGGAGTTCCGCGGTGACGGGTTCGGGGGCCTCGAGCCGGTCGGCCTCCAGGAGCTGAACGGCGGTTCGCAGCGCGATCGACCGCTCTCGGGATCCCGGGGCCGCCTTGGCGATCACGGTCCGTACGAACCGGAGGATCAACAGCACGCGTTCCGAGTCCTGCTCGGCGGTCTGCAGCAGCAGGACCAGGGAACGATGGGCCGCGAAAGCGATCCGCTCCCCGCGCTGCGTCAGGAACCAGAGCCATTTGAGCGCCTCCAGGCGGTAGAGGGAGCCCAGGCGGCCCGTGAACGCCATGGCTGCTGTCACGGCGCGGCCCTGCCCGCTGTTGTCCGTCCAGCTCATGGCGATGTTCAGGGCCTGCGGTGCGAGATGCTCGACGTCGCACATGAACTGCAGCGTCAGCGCGGCGGTGACTCGCTGACTGGCAAGCCCCTCGGACCACACCTTCAACATGTTCTCGTCGACCTCGACGAGCGCGTGCCGGGCCAGTAGCGCGACGCCGCGGGCCACCTCCGTACGGGTGTCCAGGTCGCCCAGCAGGGCCAGCTCGCCCAGCCACTGGCGCAGCGGGTACCAGAGCTCGTAGCCGTACAGGTCGTGCAGCTCCTTGATGACGAGCTCGCGGACGCGCGGCGAGGTGAACACCAGACGACGCTCGCTGCGCCCGGCGCACCCACCCGGCTCGGCCCGGTGCTCGGTCGTCACGAGTCCCACAGCCCGTTCCCTCCACCGGGCCCGGGACTGCTGGGCGACCGCACCGCGCAAGACCCCCGCGGCCTCGTCGTCCCGCTCCGCCACCGGCGTCTCGCCGCTCCGCTCCCAGTTGCGTACGTGAGCGGTGAGCGCGGAGCACTCCTTCTCGAACGTCCGCTCCGGGATGCCCTCCAGAAAGACCAGGGCCGCGAGCGGGATCAGGTCGTCCGCGGACGGCTGCTTGCGGAACAGCTCCTGGACCAGCTCCCGGTGGCGGTCCCGCAGGTGGTCCAGCGCCTTCTCCGCACCCTCCCGGGACAGGACCACGGCCGCGGCGACGGCATCCGCCGGCCGCCTCAGTTCGCCAACCCGCTCCAGCAGCTCCTTCTCGGTGTCCGACTTGAGGGCGGAGTACGGCAGCTTCTCCCGGCAGCGCTCGAACAGTTCCACGGAGTCCGGAGCCTGCCACGGCACACAGTGGTCCCGCAGCGCCAGCCGCCGACGGATCGTGCCGCCCGCCGTGATCACCAGGTACGACCCCTTGCGGCGCAGTTCCTCGCTCAGCCGCGCGATCGCGTACGCCTGCACGGCCTCGACATGCAGCTCGCCGACGTAGTCGAGGATGACGTACCCCTGCCCCGGCTTGAGGTCACGCGACACGGCCAACTCGGCCAGGGCGTTGGCGGGCGACAGGCTGCGCAGCCTGGCCTCCTCGCCCAGGGTCTCCCTGAGCAGGGCGAGGGAGCCTGCGCCCCGGCCGCAGTTGTCGTCGCCGATCAGCACCACGAGGGCGTCCTCACGCAGTTTGCTGAGCGCCTCGTCGAAGCAGGGCTGCGGCGGGGCGTAGAACTGCAGGGTCCGGTCCGCCTCCTCGGGCTCGATGGTGCCGGGTGCGAGACCAAGAGATGAGGCGGCGCCGAAGCCGAACGCCGCTCCGGAGGCGTCGACGACGCCGTAGAAGTTGTTGTTGACGAGTTGCTGGACGCGGCGCAGTTCGTCATAGCCCCGGTCGTCTTCCTCGCGTTCGTCCGCCCGCTTGCGTCCCTCGGGGGCCACGTCCGGTCCGGCACCCGGGCCGCGGGCGCTCTCCGGTGCCTCCGGCTCACCGTCGGCGTCCTCCGGTGGGGGCGACGCGGCGTCCACGTCGGGTTCGGATACAGGCGGTACCACCGCCCCGTCGTCCGGGTCCGAATCATCAGCCACCGACGCTCCCGAAGCCGAAGACAGCGCCCCGGGCGTCCAAGGAGCCGGCGACGTTGGTGACGTTGATCTTGTCGGCCCGGTACTCGTTGCTGATTCCCGTCCTGCTGTCGACTCCGCCCGCGGCAGCCCGCTCCGTCCGGTCCGCTGCGGGCTCCCCCGACGCCGGGACCGCGGACTTCCCCGCCTCCGGGGCCACGGGCTCGTGCGAGGCGGCGGCCAGCGCGCCGAGCGCGGGCACGCAGAGCCAGGCCGTGGCCTCGTACTCCTTCACCTGGACGGTGACGCGGCTGAAGTCGCCAGTGGACAGGGTCGTGTGACCGCCCGCCACCGTGGACCGGAAGACGTCGTCGGACAGCAGCAGCGCCAGGTCGACCCCGGGGTGCGCGGCCAGGGCGTCGTAGAGCGGACGTGCGTTCAGCAGGCGCGCCGTGGCCACCACGGCCGTGCCGGCGAAGCCGTTGTCAGCCAGCTCCACCAGTCCCTGGTGGATGACGGCCCGCAGCCGCATGCGGGCCTCGGGAACTCGCTGGGCGTTGTACTCGCGCAGCTCAGCGACGAGATGGCGGACGTAGTCGTCGACCAGACGCGGTTCCTTGCCGTCGACGGGCCGCACCGCCAGCTGCTCGTCCCCCTTGCGCTGGATCTGCCACTGCGCGCGGTCCAGGCCTGCGCCCCTGGCAGCGCGGTCGAGAAGGCGCGGTAGATCGTGCTGGATGTCGGACTGCCTACGGTCGTTGTTGCTCCCGTATGCCTGTGCGTCCACGGCTATGCAGGTGCAGGGATAAAAGTCAGGCCACTCAGCCACCCGATCATTTCCTCTCTGGGCAGGCGATGGGCAAACACTGCCCACGAAGTGCTGCCCGAGAGGCTAGGAGACGGTGCGTGAAGTGATCCCGTATCAGTACGGGTTGTCAGCAAAGATTTTGGCGAATTTCAGCAACTGCGGAACGTCACAGATGGTTATGCGTCGGTAACGACGTTCCACCAGTCCATGAGCTGTCAGCACGGCCAGGTTCTTTTCTGCCGTGTTGAGTTTCAGGCCGGCCAGCGACGCGAGTTCCTTCTGTGTCAGTGTCACACCGAGGTCGCACCGCTTGCCATCACTGTCCGGCGCGAGCTGGGCGTACGCCTGGCACAACTCGGCGAGGACCCGGGCCAGCCGGGTGAGCGAGTCGTAGGCCTGGAAATCGACCCGGCGCCGGTTGGCCCAGCGCAGCCGGGCGCACAGCATGTGGAGGATGGCCCGCATGGCGTCCGGGCGGCGGGCGAGGAAGGCCTCCAGCGCCCGCACCTGGATGATCCGCGCGGTCACGTCACTGCACGCGATCACTGTGCCGGACCTGGGGCGCTCCTCGAAGGCCGCCATCTCGCCGACCAGGTCACCCGCTATACGCACAGCGAGCAGCATGTCGTAGCCGCTCTCGGCGCTGGCAACAACCTTCACGACACCGCTCGTGATCAACAGGACATGGCGGCTCTCGTCGCCCTGTTGCAGCAGGGCGCGATGCGACGGATAGGTGATCGAGGTGCCCTCACCCAGGAGCTCTTCCCGTGTCGCGTTGCGTAACCGGCCGAGAAAGGTGGACGGCGGCCATGCCTGATTCACCAACACCCCCGGCGATCTCACTCCGCGGCAGCGCGCCGCTCAAGTGCCTGACCATGCTGCCGTTGAGTCGTGTGCCAGCAAACAGACAGGACGGGATGTGGCCTGTTTTCTCGCTTCACAGCCGGGATTGACTGAATGCGCGTTCTTTACAAGCACCGCCGGTCCGGGATGGCAGGAGGGGAGGCTCGACGGCTGTTGCCTGAGAGCACACTGAGAGCCGTCTGGGGGCCATCCCGCTCCCCGAGCCCCTTCGCGACCACGCCGGCCCGGTCCCCTGACCAGGGGAAACATCATCTGCACTGGCAAGGTCACTGAACGGACCTCATTCGTATCCGCAAATGCCGTAGCCCGGCATGCCGTTCCGCTCCGCGTCGTTTGTGATGGGGGTGTACGAGCCGGACTGATGGGGCCAGTGAGGTCCTGGCAGCGGCTGTGTGAGTACCGGCTGCCGTGGAGAGCCCATGTCCGCACCTTCTCCCTCCGCGCCGTCCTCGCCGGGATGGCTGAGGAGGCTCGGGCAGTGGTGTGCCCGGCATTTCGTCGTGGTCATCTGTCTGTGGCTGGTCGCGCTGGGCGGGGTGCAGGGGCTGAAGCACGCGTTCGGCGGAACGTACACCGACAACTTCTCGCTGCCCTCCACGCAGTCGCAGAAGGGCTTCGCCGTCTTCAAGGCGCACGATCCGGCCGCCGGCGGATACGGCACGCAGATCGTCCTGCACGACGCGCGGGCACCGTTGACCGGCGTCCGCGACCAGGTCGACGGGGTCGTCAGCAGCCTGGGGCGGCTGCCGCACGTGGTGTCCGTACAGAATCCGCTGGCCGCGCCACCGCCGCCCACCGGGCAGCCGGACACCGGGCCGCTGTCCAGGGACGCCGCCACCGGCTACGTCACCGTACGTTTCGATGTCCTGCCGGCCACTCTGGGCGCGTCCTACCTGGACGGCGTGGACCAGGCCGTGGCACCGCTGCGTCAGGCGGGGGTGCAGGTCGAGTACGGCGGGCCGCTGGGCGAGCTCGCCCGGCCGGAGCCCAACGACCTGGTCAGTGAGCTGATCGGGTTCGCGGTGGCGGTCGTGGTGCTGCTCGTCGCGTTCGGCAGCGTCCTCGCCGCCGGGCTGCCGCTGGTGACCGCGCTGGTCGGGGTGGTCGTCGGGCTGGGGGTGCTGGGGCTGCTCGCGGCGGCGTTCACCCTCTCCACCGTCTCGCCGACGCTGGCCACGATGATCGGCCTCGGGGTGGGGATCGACTACGCCCTGTTCCTGCTCACCCGGCACCGCCAGCAGATCATGGACGGGATGGATCCGGCCGAGAGCGCGGGGCGGGCGGTGGCCACCAGCGGGCGGGCGGTGCTGGTCTCCGGCTGCACCGTCATCGTCGCCCTGGCGGGCCTGTGGTTCTCCGGCATCGGCTTCATCGGCAAGCTGGGTGTGGCGGCCATGGTCACGGTGATCTCCGCGGTGCTTGGCGCGCTCACCCTCGTGCCCGCCCTGCTCGGCCTGGTGGGGCGGCGCATCGACGCGCTGCGCGTCCGTACGCCGATCGCCGAACCCAGCACCGAAGCCGGTACCGAAGCCGGTACCGAGGGCGCCCACGGCTGGCGCGGCTACGCGCGGCGCGTGGAGCGGCGTCCCTGGTGGTTCCTGGCCGGCGGCATCCTCGTCATCGCCGTCCTGGCCATCCCCGTGTTCTCCATGCGGCTCGGGCACATCGGCGACGGCGCGGACCCCACGAGCTTCACCGACCGGCGTGCCTACGACCTCATGTCGCAGGCGTTCGGGCCCGGCTCGAACGGGCCGCTGACCATCGTCGTCGACCAGAGCCAGGTGCCGGACGCCGACCGGTCGGCGCTCACCCAGACGGTGACCAAGGCCCTCACCGGTCTGCCCGACACGGCCTCGGTCTCCCCGCTCAAACCGACCTCGGACGGGCAGGTCCTGGCCGCCACCGTGATCCCGAAGGCCGCGCCGCAGACGGCGTCGACCACCGACCTCGTGAACCACCTGACCGGGGACGTCCTGCCCGAGGCGGTCTCCGGCACCGCCGCGCACGGCTATGTGACCGGCACGACCGCCACCCAGGTCGACTTCGTCGACGTCATCGCCAGCCGCCTCCCCCTGATCATCGGCGCCGTCGTGGCCCTCGCCTTCCTCATCATCCTGATCGTGTTCCGCGGACTGCTGGTCGCCGTGAAGGCGGCGCTGCTCAACCTGGTGTCCATCGCCGCCTCGTACGGGGTCGTGGTCGCCGTCTTCCAGTGGGGCTGGGGCGGCCCGGCGCTCGGCGTCTCTGGCACCGTCCCCATCGAGAGCTATGTGCCGATGATGATGTTCGCCATCGTGTTCGGCCTGAGCATGGACTACGAGATCTTCCTGCTCTCCCGCGTCCACGAGCAGTGGCTGCGCACCGGCCACCCCGGAGACAGCGTGGCGCACGCCCTGGAGATCACCGCCCGGGTCATCACCTGCGCGGCACTGATCATGGCCAGCGTCTTCGCGGCCTTCCTGCTCAGCGAGAACATCGTGGTCAAGATGCTCGCCCTGGGCCTGGCGGTGAGCGTCCTCGTCGACGCCACGGTCGTCAGACTGCTCCTCGTCCCCGCCGTCATGACCCTCCTCGGCAAACGTGCCTGGTGGACCCCGGGGTGGCTCGACCGCGTGCTTCCCCACCTGGATGTGGAGGGGAGCGACGTCGAGTGAGGGCGCGCCCTGCTGCTGGTGAAGGGTCCCGTACCCCTCCCGAGGCACCCCCGAGCGCGCCCCCCCACTCGGCTCCCCCCTCCCCCTCCCCCGCGCCCCGCCCGCCAGCTTCCGGTCATGGACACGCTGATCTTCGGGGGCCGCTGGTCGTCGTCCCTCCCGCTCTGCATGGTGCAGCGGATGTTCATGCCGCCCGGTCGGCCGGTTACTGCATCGGCCTCGACGCCTCTATCTCTATCCCCTTCACCATCATCCGGTCGTCGTACGCGACCCGTACGAACTGGCCGTGGCGGAACGCGCTCAGGACCCGTTCGATCACGAACTGGCTCGGGTGCGGCAGACGCGCCTGACGCCCGTTGACCACCAGCGTCATGGCCGCCTCGATCCCCGGGAACGCGGCGATCGGGGCCTGCACCGCCGTGGCGTACGCCACGAAGTACTGCGCGTGGGGTTGGGGTTGGAGCTGGGGCTGGGGCTGGGGCTGGGGTTGCGCCAGAGGCTGGGGGTGCGCCTGGCCGCCCTGGTGCTGGCCGAACTGCTGGAGCAGCGACTGGAACGGCTGCTGCTGGCCCAGCTGGTGCAGCTGCTGCTGGAGGTGCTGCGGTACGCCCTGGCCCTGACCCTGGCCCATTCCCTGGCCCATTCCCTGGCCCTGGTTCTGGCCGAAGCCCTGACCCTGGCCCTGGTTCTGGCCGAAGCCCTGACCCTGGCCCTGGTTCTGGCCGAAGCCCTGGCCCTGGCCCTGACCCTGACCCTGGCTCATCCCCAGGCCCTGCCCCATGCCCTGCTCGAACTGCTGCGGTACGAAGGACGTCATCTCTGTTCCCCTTTCGTCGTGTTGGGGTTCACCTCTCGCCCGTCACCGTCACGCCCACGACCTCGTCGTCATCGGTGTAGCGGACGCGTACGGCGTGGCGGCCGCCCGCGAACGCGGTGTGGACCGCCAGGCGGACGTGCGGCTCGGGGTCGCCGAGGGTGCGCCACGCCCCGTTCACGTACAGGCGCAGGCATGTGGTGCTGTCGTGCGGGTCGGGCAGCAGGTCGTCCCGGAAGCGTTCCGCCAGGCCCTCCGTGATCCGGCGCGGTACGAGGTGGGCCACCGCGGCGCGCAGATCCGGGCGGGTGCCGATGCGCTGCGAGGACGGGCGGCCCGGCGCCTCCCGCTGCGGCGAGCCGGTGCGGCGCAGGAGCTCGCGCAGGGGCTCCGGCGCCAGCGGGGCAAGGCCCGCCGTGCGCAGCATGCCCTGGAGCGAGGCGAGCACGCCCGCGACCTGCGCGGATGCCGGTGAGGTGCCGGAGAAGGCGTCCGTGTACCAGGTGTCCTCCGACTGGCCGCCCTGCAGCTCGCCCGGCCGGTTCCAGAAGCCGCCCGCCGTGGTGACCTCGTGGCCCCAGCCCTGGGCGTCCACCCGCGTACCGAAGTTGGAGAAGCCGAGGCGGGAGCGGTCGGGGCCGTGGTCGCGGCCGTGCGTGCCCGGGGGCGGGGCGCCCGCGCCGACCACGATCGCGCCGGAGGAGGGGGCGGCCGGGTCGAACGGGTTGCGCCACCAGGCCGGGAAGCCGTCCGGGCGGGCCTCGTACAGTGCGTCGTCCAGGCTCTCCGCGCCGTTGCCGGCCGCCTCGACGACCACCACGCCGCGCGCCGTCGCGTACCGTACGGCCGCGAAGTCGTCGGGCCACCACTCCAGCGGGATGTGGCCGCGCTGGTCGTCGTCGGCCGCGTACCCGAAGCGCGGGCCGGGGCGGTGCAGCGGGACCAGCAGGATGTCGCCGGGGGTGAGGCGGTCGGCGGCGCAGGTGATGGCCCGGGCCGTGCCGATGCCGTGGATCGACGCGAGCGCGAGGACGGCCTCCGGGGCGATGCCCAGCGTGCCGCTGCCGGTGCGGCTGCCGCCGAGCACCCCGAGCACGCCGGTGCCGTGGTTGCGCCAGGCCAGGTCCTCGACGGGGGTGCCCGCGACGATCCCGGCGAGCCTGGGCCCGAGGTCGCGGTGGCCGAGCTGCCACGCGGCCTCGACGTCGACGATGCTCACGCCCTCGCCGGAGCCGCCCGCCTGGAGCCATGCCCAGGCCGCGTCCACGCCCTGGGGGGCAGGCCCCAAGTAGCCCTGGCGGCCGCTGAAGTCAGGGGTGGCGGGCCCTTCCTTCTCGCGCCGCCCCTCATCCGTACGCCCGTCCCCGTCGTCCCCGTCGTCCTTCGCACCGAACGGGCCCGTCGCCGGGAACGCGCTCGGCTTCACGTACGCCGTCTCGATCCCGGGGAGCCCCGCGAGCCGGGAGGCGAGCTCCTCCAGGCGGTCCTCGCCGCCGCGCACCCGGTGGAAGAGCGTGAGGTCGGGTACGTCGACGCCGTGCCGGGGGAGCAGCGCCAGCGCCTCCCGCACCCGGGCCTCACTGCCGAACAGCGGCTCCAGAGCCAGCTGTTGGTCCATCAGGAACATGTCCAGGGCCGACGATTCCAGGGGCTTCCCGGACGGTGAGCCACTCTCGGCGAGCTCGGGGCGGGCGACCACGATCAGCTCCCGCTCGACCGGGTGGTACGCGAAGCCCGCGCCCTCGGGCCCGGGGTCCTGCGCCCCGGCCGAACCGGCCGAGCCGGCCGAACGAGCCGAGCCGAGCGAGTCGCCCATGGTTCCCACTCCCATCCGTCCGTCGGTATCCACCGTCGGTATCCATCTGTCGGCACCCGTCCGCCGGGGAGAACCCTGCTGCGGGGACCCCGACCTGTACAGGACGCAATCTCGACAAAGGCCGACGCGGCCGAATCGATGGGGACGGATATGAGACACACCGGCCGACCGGCCCGGCCGGGTCGGTGAGCAACCCGAACGTCCAGGTCAGACCCCTTGTCGATACATCGGTGCATCGGATACGTTCACGTATCCGAGAGACCGGAGCCCAGTCCATGACCACAGCCACCGCCCCGGCGCAGCCGCCCGCGCCCAAGCGCGTCACCACGCGTCGCGCCCGCACCCGGCGGCGGCTCCTCGACTCGGCGCTCGAAGTGTTCGCCGAGGAGGGGTTCGGCCGGTCCACCGTCGAGCAGATCTGTGAGCGGGCCGGATACACCCGCGGCGCCTTCTACTCGAACTTCACCTCGCTCGACGAGCTGTTCCTCGCCATGTGGGAGGAGCGTTCGACCCGGCTGCTCGCGGATGTGCGCGCCGCCCTCGACGAGGTGTCGGCGGCCGCGCCCGAGGACGCCGTACGGGCCGCGCTGCGGGCCATCCCGGTGGACGACGCCTGGTACCGGGTCACCGCCGAGTTCACCGCGCACGCCCTGCGCGACCCCGCCCTGCGGCGGGTGATGGCCGCCCGGGAGCAGGCGATCCAGGACGCCGTGCTGCCCGCGGTCGTGGCGGCGCTCGGGCGCACCGGGCGCCGGGTGACCGACGAGGACGCGCTCGGGCAGGCGCTCGTCGCCGTCCACGACGGCACCGCCGTCCAGGTCCTGCTCGACCCCGGCAGCGAGGCCCCCCGGGCCCGCCGCGAAGCCCTTTTCCTGCATGTGCTCCAGGCCTACAGCACCGCAACCTCCTAACCCCTACCTCCCAGGAGTCCGCCGTGAGTGACGACGCCGATGTCATCGTCGTGGGAGCCGGCCTCGCCGGGCTCGTCGCCACGTACGAACTCGTCCGCGCGGGCCGCAAGGTGCTCGTCGTCGACCAGGAGAACGAGGCCAACCTCGGCGGCCAGGCCTTCTGGTCGCTCGGCGGGCTGTTCTTCGTCGACAGCCCCGAGCAGCGGCGGATGGGCGTCAAGGACTCGTACGACCTGGCGCTCGCCGACTGGATGGGCTCGGCCGGTTTCGACCGCGAGCGCGAGGACCACTGGCCGCGCCAGTGGGCGAAGGCGTACGTCAACTTCGCCGCCGGGGAGAAGCGGAGCTATCTGTACGGGCTCGGGCTGCGTGTGACGCCGACCGTCGGGTGGGCCGAGCGCGGCGCGGGCACGGCTGGCGGGCACGGCAACTCGGTGCCCCGCTTCCATCTGACGTGGGGGACCGGGCCCGAGGTCGTCCGGGTCTTCCGCGAGCCGGTCCTGGAGGCCGCCGCGCGCGGGCTCGTGACCTTCGAGTACCGCCATCGCGTGGACGCGTTGATCGTCGAGGGCGGGGCGGCGGTCGGGGTGCGCGGGAGCGTCCTGGTGGCGTCGGCCGAGCCGCGCGGCGTCGCCACCTCGCGGGAGGCGGACGGCGAGTTCGAGCTGCGCGCGCAGGCCGTCGTCGTCACCTCCGGGGGCATCGGCGGCGACCACGACCTGGTCCGCAAGAACTGGCCGGTCGAACGGATGGGGCCCGCGCCGCGCTCGATGGTGACCGGTGTGCCCGCGTACGTCGACGGGCGGATGCTCGGCATCACCGAGGGCGCGGGCGGCTCGATCGTCAACCGCGACCGCATGTGGCACTACACCGAGGGCCTGAAGAACTGGGACCCCATCTGGCCCGGCCACGGCATCCGGATCATCCCCGGGCCCTCCTCGCTCTGGCTGGACGCGACCGGGCGGCGGCTGCCCGCGCCGCTGTTCCCAGGCCACGACACCCTCGGCACGCTCAAGCACATCGTGGGGACCGGCCACGACCACACGTGGTTCGTGCTGACGCGGTCCATCGTGGAGAAGGAGTTCGCGCTCTCCGGGTCGGAGCAGAACCCCGACATCACCGGCAAGGACCTGAAGCTGGTGCTCTCGCGGGTGCGCAAGGGCGCGCCCGGCCCCGTGCAGGCGTTCCTCGACCACGGCGAGGACTTCGTCGTCCGCCGCACCCTGCGCGACCTCGTCGACGGCATGAACGCGATCTCCCCCGGCCCCACACTCGAACTCGGCCAGGTGGAGCGGGAGATCCTGGCGCGCGACCGCGAGATCGACAACGGGTACGGCAAGGACTTCCAGGTCATGTCGATGCGCAACGCGCGCGCGTACTGGCCGGACCGCATCGCCCGGGTCGCCAAGCCGCACCGGCTGCTCGACCCGGCACACGGGCCGCTCATCGCCGTACGGCTGCACGTGCTGACGCGCAAGACGCTCGGCGGCCTGGAGACCACTCTGGAGTCGCAGGTCGTACGGCCGGACGGGACCCCGTTCGACGGACTGTACGCGGCCGGTGAGGTCGCCGGGTTCGGCGGCGGCGGGGTACACGGCTACAACGCGCTGGAGGGGACGTTCCTCGGCGGCTGCATCTTCTCGGGCCGGGCGGCCGGACGGGCGCTGGCGCGGCGGCTGGCGTGAAAGCGGCGGCTGGCGTGAGAGCGGCGGGGCCAACCCGCTTCTGAGAGCTACTCGTTGACCAGCACGGGCACGGACAGGACCGCGCTCGCCGCCTTCCCCGTCAGCGGAGCCTTCGGTACGGCGGTGAAGTCGATGCCGGCACCCTCCGCACGGGGCCCGGCGTGCCCGGCGGTGCCGTGGGCTGCCTCGCCCACCTCGCCCTCCTCCGCGTACTGGAAGGAGCCGGTGCCGACGAGGTGGCCGCGCTCGTCGTAGAACGCGGCGCGCAGCTCCAGCGCGAGCACGTCGCTCACGTCGGAGGTGATGGCGAAGTGGCCGGTGACGGACGGCTTCTCGAAGGACTTCCCGGAGGGCTTCTCTGAAGACTTCTCTGCGGACTTCTCCGAGAGCGTGAGCTTCGTGATCCGCACCCGGTCCGTGAACGGGCCCTGTTCCAGCCGTACTTCACCCGTCGCCGGAATCTTGGCGAGGGTCGCGGCGGGCGCCGGTGCACCGCTCGGCGCGGGGAAGGTGACGGCCGGGGCCGCTGCCTGCTCGGCCTGCGCGGGGCGCTGCCCGGCGTCGGCCTTGTCGCCGTCGGAACCCCCGCAGGCCGTGGTGAGGGCCAGGGCGGTCAGGGCGAGGGCGGCCAGACGGATCGAGCGGTTCACTGCGTACTCCTGTGTCGGCGGGTGCGGGGCCGGGAGAAGGGTGGTCCCCCGGCCCCTGGTGTGGCTGGCCGCGGCGGATCAACCGCCGGGCGGGAGCGGGCCGTTGGAGCGACGTTTCACGTGAAACAGTGCGCGTTTCACGTGAAACGTCGCGCCGCCAACGGCCCTGCCGCGTCAGCCGCGCGGCGCCCGGCCGAACAGCGAGCGGTACATCTTGCCGTACAGCTCGGTGTTGATCTGGCTCGCCGCGAACTTCTCGGCGCCCGGCCCGTACGCGAAGATCGGCACGTCGGCGCCGGTGTGGTTGCCGGAGAGGTAGGTCAGCCACAGGCTCGCGTCGGGGCTGCCGTCCTTGACGCCCGCCGCGTCGTCCGGCGTACGGAAGGTCGCCGGGGCGAAGTTCTTGGCATCGCCGGAGCCGGCGCCGTTGAGGATGCCGGACGAGCGGACCGGGTCCTTGGCACCCGACTTGTCGCGCGACGGCGTCGAGTTGTTCGCCGGGTTGCCCGCGTCCGTGTTGGCCGGGGGCGCGACGGACTCGGCGTTGGTGTACGTGCCCTTCTCGATGATGTTGAAGCCCGCGCACTCGTGGTCGGCGGTGACGACGACCAGCGTGTGCCCGTCCTTCTTGGCGAAGTCGTACGCGGCCTTGACCGCGTCGTCGAACGCCTTGACCTCGGCGAGCGTCTGGGCGGCGTCGTTGGCGTGCGAGCGCTTGTCGATCTGGGCGCCCTCGATCTGGAGGAAGAAGCCCTTCTTGGACCGGCCGTTGAGCAGGTCGATCGACTTCTTCGCCATGTCGGAGAGGGTCGGCTCCTGCTTCTGCGGGGCGTCCGCCGGGAGCCCGGCCTTGGCCTGCTCCACGGTCAGGTTGCCGCGGTTGAAGAGGCCGACGACCTTCTTGCCCTTGAAGCCGTCGAGGTCGGCCTTGGTGGCGACCTTCTGGCTGGCGGCGGTCTGGGCGGGCAGGTTCGCGTCGCCGAAGCTGCCGAGCACCTGGTAGCCCTGGGCCTGGAGGGCCTTCTGGTCGTCCGGCTCGAAGCGGGCGAGGCCGCCGCCGAGGACGACGTCGGCGGTGCCGTTGCGGGCGATCTGCTCGGCGACCGGGGTGATCAGGGTCTTGTCCTCGGGGGCCTTCTCGTACGAGCCGTCCGCGTTCTTCGGCAGGCAGGCCGCGTCCGAGTACACCGGGCCCTGGCAGCCGCGCAGCAGCACATGGCTGAACTGCGCGCCCGGGGTCGCGTCGGTGACCTCGGCGGTCGAGACGTTGCCGGTGGCGAAGCCGGCCTTCTTGGCCTGCTCCATCAGCGTCACGCGGCGCTTCTCGTACGCGTCCACGCCGAGCGCGGCGTTGTACGTCTTCACGCCGGACGACCAGGCGGTGGCGGAGCTGGCCGAGTCGGTGACCAGCGCGGGCTGGTCGGTGCCCTTCTCGACGGCGTACGTGGCGACCGCGCCGGTGTAGGGCAGGCGCTCCATGTTCAGCTTGCCCTGGGCGCCGTAGTAGCGCTCGCGGCCGGCGGTGACATGGGTGCGGCCCATGCCGTCGCCGAGGAGGTAGATGACGTTGTGTATCTCCTGGCCGTGGCCCGGGAACGGGCGGGCATCGTGCTGCGGGGCGGAGTTGGCCGTGACGGCGCTGCCCGCCGCGACGGCGGAGGCCAGCGCCACCACCGTCAGCGCCTTGCGGCGCTTGTGTCCCATGGATCTCATGGCCGCGAAGCTATGAGCCGAATATGAACGAGTTGTGAGGTGCGGGCGTACGGCGAACGAACGGCTTTGCCTTTCCATGGCGTTGCTTCGTGGTGGTGCTCCGAAAGTGGTGCGTCTCCGAAGTAGGACGTGGTACTCCGTGGTGTCGCTTTACCCGTACGAGAGGCCGGAGCAGATGTCGTCGTCCGCCGAGCGGGCCTTGTCCGCGACTTCGGAGGGGACGGCGGCGGGAGCGGCGGCCGTGGGGTCGGCCGCGTACTTCGAGCCGAGGATGACGCTGAGCCCCGCGCCCTTGGCCGGGCGCAGCAGCGCGCCGGGGAAGCGCTGGGCGAGCGCGTCGGCGTGGGTGCGGCCGCCCGGCCCGTACTCGATGACCGTGTGGACGAAGTCCTGGGTGGCGGCGGTCGCCGTGCCGGTGACCGTGTAGCCGCCCGTCTTCAGGGAGTCGGCGGCTCGGGCGGCCAGGCCCTTGGTGCTGGTGCCGTTGTAGACGGCGACGGACACCCCGGCGCCGGACGGCGGGGCGCTCGGACCGGGGCTCGGACTCGATGAGGCGGCGCGGTCCTGCTCCTGTCTGCCGCCCGCGTCCTTGCCGTCGACGGTCCGGTCCGCCCGCAGGGCCGCGAAGAGCTCGTCGGCCTGCGGCTCCACTATCGCCACGCGCGCGCCCTCGTACCGCCAGGGCAGGGTGACGAACTTGGTGTTGTGCAGATCGATGCTCTTCATCGACATGGCGAAGGAGATCAGCTTGTCGGCCGAGCCGAGGCCGGGGTCGACGGTCATGGACCGGGTGGCGGCCTTGGCGAGCGGGAAGAGGGTGGTCGGGCTGAGGCCCTCCGACTTGACCTTCTTCATGAGGCTGGAGATGAACGCCTGCTGGCGCTGGATGCGGCCGATGTCCGAGCCGTCGCCTATGCCGTGCCGGATGCGTACGTAGTCGAGCGCCTTCTGGCCGGATACCTCTTGGACGCCCTTGGTGAACAGCCGCTCCCCGCGCGCGTGGAGGTTGGGGTTGAGGTCGCCCTGATAGACGTCCTTGGGCACACAGACCTGAACGCCGCCGACGGCCTCGGTCATCTTGGCGAAGCCCGCGAAGTCCACGACGACGGTGTGGTCGACGCGCAGCCCGGTCAGCTTCTCGACGGTGTTCTGGGTGCAGGCCGGGTTGCCCTTGGCGGTGTCGCCCACGGAGAACGCCGAGTTGAACATCACGTTGTGCTGCGTCTTGGTCCAGCTGCCGTTCGGCAGCCTGCACGGCGGTAGGTCGACGAGGGTGTCACGGGGTATGGAGACGGCCGTGGCGTGCTTGTGGTCGGCGTGGACGTGCATCAGGAACGCGGTGTCCGAACGGCCGATGTCACCGTCGCCGTGGCCGTACCGCTCGTTGTCGCCGGCGCGTGAGTCCGAGCCGATGACCAGGACGTTCTGGCCCTCGGCCGAGGGGGCCGGGCGGTCGCCGGAGATCCCGCCGTCGTCGAAGGTGCGGATGTCGCCGTTGAGCTGGAGGTAGATCCAGCCGACCCCGGCCATCGCGAGGACCAGGAAGGACACCAGCGCGGCCAGCGCCAGGCGCAGTCGGCTGCGTCTGCGCCGCCGGGCCTGGGGCGCGCCGACGGCGCCCTTCCGGCTCCCGCCGCGCGCGTGTCCCGCCTTGTGGCTGCCTGCCATCCGTACGCCCCATCCGTGTCCGTTTGGTTGTACAGTTGCGCAATGTAGCAAGTCTTTCTGAGAGAGCCGCCGAGAGGGAAGGACGACGGGATGTTCCTGCGCAATGGCCTGGAGCCCTGGCATCTGCTGATCGTTGCCGTGGTGCTGATCCTGCTCTTCGGCTCCAAGAAACTGCCCGACACGGCCCGCGCGCTGGGCAAGTCGCTGCGGATCCTCAAGAGCGAGACGCGGGCGATGAAGGACGAGCCGGGGGGCGGGCCGGAGGCCGAGCCGGGGGTCGCGGCGCCGAGCGTGGCCGTCCGGACCCCCACCCCAGGCCCCGCCCAGACGCCCACCCCAGCCCCCGCCCAGACGCCCCACGCCGCCGCCCAGACCCCCGCACCGCACCCCTCCGACGCGCCGCGCCCATAGCCGCCACGACACCCGCTCGGCATGTACACGCGCCAAGTTGTCCACAGGCTGAGGACGACGTGGGCGGCTTGTCGGCGGGGCGGCGCATGATGGGGTCCATGAACGAGATGCCGGAGTGGGAGAAGCGGTTCAGGGCGCCCAGGGTCGGGCTCCCCGACTGGGCGGAGGACGCCCCGGACCGCTCGCTGTTCGTGTCGAACGCGACGGGGACGTACGAGCTGTACGCATGGGACCGGGCGACCGGCGCCCAGCGCCAGGCGACGGACCGGCCGAACGGGACGACGGACGGGGTGCTGACGCCGGACGGCGAATGGATCTGGTGGTTCAGCGACAGGGACGGGGACGAGTTCGGCGTGTGGATGCGCCAGCCGTTCGGCGGCGGTGACGACGAGCCCGCCGTGCCCGGCCTGGAGCCGTCCTACCCGGCGGGCCTCGCCCTCGGCCGGGACGGCACGGCGGTGGTCGGCCGCTCCACCGACGACGACGGCACGACGGTCCACGTCGTACGGCCCGGGGCCGCGCCGGCCGAGATCTACCGGCACCGCGAGTCGGCGGGCGTCGGCGACCTCTCGTACGACGGGGCGCTGATCGCCCTGGAGCACACCGAGCACGGCGACGCGATGCACTCGGCGCTGCGCGTGCTCCGGCTCGACGGCTCCACGGCCGCCGAGCTCGACGACACCAAGGGCGGCGCGGAGGAGCTCGGCCTGGAGGTGCTCGGCTTCGCGCCGCTGCCGGGCGACACCCGGCTGCTGATCGCGCACCAGCGCCGGGGCCGCTGGGAGCCCATGGTGTGGGACGTGGCGTCCGGCGAGGAGACCGAGCTCGCGCTCGAACTGCCGGGCGACGTCGCGGCGGAGTGGTACCCGGACGGCTCGGCGCTGCTCGTCGTCCACAGCTTCGAGGCCCGCAGCGAGCTGTTCCGGTACGACCTGGCGGCGGCCGAGCTGGTCGAGGTGGAGACCCCGGCCGGTTCCGTCTCGGGCGCCACGGCCCGGCCCGACGGGACCGTGGAGTACCTGTGGTCGTCGGCGGCGCGCCCCTCCGAGGTGCGCTCCACCACCGGCGCGGTCGTCCTCGACCCGCCGGGGATCAAGGCACCGGGCTCGGTCCCGGTGGAGGACGCGTGGGTGGAGGGGCCCGGGGGCCGTATCCACGCACTGGTGCAGAAGCCGGCCGGATCCGGCCCGTTCCCGACCGTCTTCGAGCTCCACGGCGGCCCGACCTGGCACGACAGCGACGCGTTCGCGGCGGGCCCGGCGGCCTGGCTGGACCACGGGTACGCGGTGGTGCGCGTCAACTACCGAGGCTCCACGGGATACGGCAGGGAGTGGACGGACGCGCTCAAGCACCGGGTCGGGCTCATCGAGCTGGAGGACGTGGCGGCGGTCCGGGAGTGGGCGGTGTCCTCCGGCCTCGCCGACCCTTCCAAGCTGGTCCTGTCGGGCGCGTCCTGGGGCGGGTATCTGACCCTGCTCGGCCTGGGCACCCAGCCGGACGCGTGGACGCTCGGCCTCGCGGTGGTGCCGGTCGCCGACTATGTGACGGCGTACCACGACGAGATGGAAGCCCTGAAGGCGATGGACCGCACGCTGCTCGGCGGCACCCCGGAGGAGGTCCCGGAGCGCTTCGAGGCGTCGTCGCCGCTGACGTACGTGGACGCGGTGAAGGCCCCCGTCTACATCTCGGCGGGCGTCAACGACCCGCGCTGCCCGATCCGCCAGGTCGAGAACTATGTGGACCGCCTGGCCGCGCGGGGCGCGGTGCACGAGGTGTACCGCTACGACGCGGGACACGGCTCGCTGGTCGTGGAGGAGCGGATCAAGCAGGTGCGGCTGGAGCTGGACTTCGCGGGGAGGCACTTGAACGAATAAGCCCCTCCGGCGATTGAGGAGCGGGGGTCCGGGGCACCGGTCCGGGGGCAGCGCCCCCAGCAGACGGCCCCAGCAGACGGCCTCGGCGGGCGGGCTCCGGGCGCAGCCCCGGGGGAGACGGGCGGGCACCCCGCAGCCCGGACCCCCGGAGGGATTCCGTACCGTGGTGGTGTGTACCGGTTCCTGCTGACGCCCCGCTGGTGGGGGATCAACGTCTTCGTCGTGCTGGCCATCCCCTTCTGCGTGTTCATGGGGTCCTGGCAGCTCGGCCGCTTCGAGGACCGCGTGCAGTCGCACAACGCGGCCGAGAAGGAGCCCGACGCCTCCGAGCTGAAGGCCGCACCGCTGCGCGAGCTGCTGCCCGTCGACCAGAAGACCTCGGGCCGCACGGCGAGCGCGACCGGGCGGTACGGGGAGCAGTTCCTGGTGCCGGACCGGCAGGTGGACGGCAGGAGCGGCTCGTATGTGCTGACCCTGCTGCGCACCGACGGCGGCAAGGCGCTGCCCGTGGTGCGCGGCTGGCTGCCCGAGGGGCGCCCGGTACCGGCCCCGCCCACCGGCGAGGTCACCGTCGACGGCGCGCTCCAGGCCTCCGAGACGCCCGGCACGGACGGGGTGAACGCCTCGGGCGGGCTCCCACGGGGTCAGCTCGGGATGATCAGCGCGGCGTCGCTGGTCAACCTCGTGCCGTACGAGGTGTACGACGCGTGGATCACGCTCAACAAGGCCGACTCGGGGATGACGGCCGTGCCCGCCGCCAAGCCGCAGAACACCGGCCTGGACCTGAAGGCCTTCCAGAACCTCGGCTACACCGGCGAGTGGTTCGTCTTCGCCGGGTTCGTGGTCTTCATGTGGTTCCGGCTGCTGCGGCGCGAGGCCGAGGCGGCGGAGGACGCGGAGCTGGGCCTGGCGCCCGAGCCGACCGGTACGGGCTGAGTTCTTCTGCGGGCCGGTGGGGGCTGTCTCGCAGTTCCCCACGCCCCTCTGGGCACGGACCCGCGGCGCACCACGTGCGAGGGAGTGGGGCCGGGCTGGAACCGGCCCCCGCCCCCTCGTGCTCCGCCCCCTCCGGATGAGGAGCCGTCAGGGTGTGGCCGGGGCGGGCGCCGGGGCCGCCAGGACACCCGTGCGGTAGATCGTTCCGGCACAGGCGTTGGGGATGGTCGCCTCGGCGGTCGGCGCGCCGGGCTCGGCGACATGGGTCACCGCGACCTTGCCGTCCGTCCGGGTACCGGGCGTCGCCGGGTCGACGGCGCCCATCTGGGGCTCGGTGCCCGTCGGTGCCGTACCGGTCCCGGTGCCGGTGGTCGCCCCGCCGCCGCTGACCGTCGACGGCGAGGGGTCGGGCGAGGGCTGCGGCTTGGGACAGGTCTCGGACGGCACCCAGGCGAACTTGACCTCGTACGCGGCCGACGGCTTGAGCACCAGACCGGTGGCTTCGAGCGAGGGGTCGGGCAGCCGGGCCGCCGGGTCGCCGGTGGAGTGGTCCACGACGGTGATCCGGGAGGCGTCGGCGGCTCCCAGCGCCTGGAAGTCGACCTTGCCGGCCCCGCTGACCTGGCAGAGCTTCTGCGAGACATTGGCGACGCGGAACGTGCCGTAGACCTTGCCGTCGGCGTCGGGCTTGCTGATCCGGGCGGACTTCACGCCGAGTTCGGTCGCGTCGCAGACCGGTGAGCCGACCACCACGGGCCCGCCGACGGGTCCGGTCTCGCCGCCCACGGTGCCGCCCACGGCGGTCCGGCCGGGCTCCTCGGGCTTCACGGTCCCGGTCGGCGCCGGGGTGCGGGTGCTCCGGCCGGAGGGCCTGTCGGCCCCCCGCTCACCGTCCTCCACGCCCGGCGCGGCGCCGGTGCCGCCGTGGGCCTGCTGGCCGTGCCCGGCGATGGTGGGCCGGTCCTCGGAGGCCGCGCCGGTGTTGGCGACGTGCAGGAACGCGGGGATGGCGGTGCCGATGAGCAGTGCCGCGGCGGCCGCGCCGACCACCGCCTGCTTCTTGCGGGCCTGGCGGGCGGGGACGGCCCGGCGCAGTTGGTCCAGGGCTCCCTCGGACGGCTCCATGCCGTCCACCGCGCCGTGCAGCATCCGGCGCAGCGCGTCTTCGTCCGGGGTGAGGCCAGGTGGGAAGGGGTCGTTCACAGTTCTGTTTCCAGTCCGGTCGTCCAGAGGGCGGTCGGGCCCGTATGTGCTCTCCCCGTGGCGGCGTCCGTGGCCGCGGTCGCCGTGTTCGCCGTGGTGCCCGTGTTCCCCCCGGGCCTCGGCCGCGCCGTACGTGTCGTGGGTGCCGTCGTCCCGGCGGCCGCGGTGGTCACCGCGCTCCTCGCCGTCTCCCCGCCGTTCCTCCCCGTCCCCGAATCCCGCATTCCACTTGGCGCTCATACCGGTGCCTCCATGGCTATCCGGAGTGCCGCGATGCCGCGCGAGCCGTACGCCTTCACCGAGCCCAGGGATATCCCCAGCGTCTCGGCGACCTGGGACTCGGTCATGTCCGCGAAGTACCGCAGCACGAGGACCTCGCGCTGGCGGCGCTGGAGGCCACGCATGGCCTTGATCAGCGCGTCCCGCTCCAGCTGGTCGTACGCACCCTCCTCGGCGCTCGCCATGTCGGGCATCGGCTTGGAGAGCAGCTTGAGCCCGAGGATGCGGCGGCGCAGGGCCGAGCGGGACAGGTTGACGACGGTCTGGCGCAGATAGGCGAGCGTCTTCTCGGGCTCGCGCACGCGCGAACGGGCCGAGTGGACGCGGATGAAGGCCTCCTGGACGACGTCCTCGCAGGAGGCCGTGTCGTCGAGCAGCAGCGCGGCCAGCCCGAGCAGCGAGCGGTAGTGCGCGCGGTAGGTCTCGGTGAGGTGGTCGACGCTGGTACCAACGGCCATGGCGTCGTCAGTGCCCTCGCGGGCCGACGTCGGCTGGGCGGGGACGCGGGTGGGGCGCGCGGTCGGCATGGGGGCGATCACCGGCATGCCGCCGGCCGGCCGGGGCCGCCGGAGCGGACGGACCACTGCGCCGCGCACCGGAAGAGCGCTGATGTCGAGAACCTCTGCCACGCCAGTTGGACACGCTTCCCCCCGTCAGGGTTGTACGCGTACGACACCGTTTTTGGCAGTGCGACAAATGTCCTCATGCGTACCCGCTCTTCCCCAATGCCCGAATATTTACGGCACCTTGATGGGCGACCGCATAGACGCTCCATGCCGGGCTGCCGGTTGCAGGGACACGAAAATGAATCGTGTAACAGGGCAACAGCGCGGTTCAAGTGGTACAGACCAGCGACTTGCTCACAGAGCGTTCACAGATCCTACAAACTCTGTGGCCTTCTCGGCGGCGAAATCGCGCCGGTATTCAGCCGTTGAATTCCCCGGCCGCCAGCTCGGCGATCTGAGCGGCGTTCAAAGCCGAGCCCTTGCGGAGGTTGTCTCCGCAGACGAAGAGATCGAGCGCGTACGGATCGTCGGGCGAACGCCGCACCCGTCCCACCCACGCCGGGTCGGTGCCGACCGCGTCGGCGGGCGTCGGGAACTCCCCCGCCGCCGGGTCGTCCAGGAGCACCACGCCGGGCGCGGTCGCCAGGATCTCGTGGGCCCGCGCCACCTCCACCTCGTTCTCGAAGGTGGCGTGCACGGAGACCGAGTGGGTGGTGATCACCGGGACCCGGACACAGGTCGCGGCCACCGCGAGCCGCGGCAGGCCGAGCACCTTGCGGGTCTCCTCGCGCAGCCCCAGCTCCTCGCTGGACCAGCCGCCGTCGGCCGGGTCCCCGGACCAGGGCACCACGTTGAGCGCCACCGGCGCCGCGAACGGCCCGGTGTCCTCGCCCACGGCCCGGCGCACATCGCCGGGACCGGTGCCCAGTTCCGTACCCGCGACGAGGGAGAGCTGTTCGCGTAGGGTCGCGACGCCGGCCCGCCCGGCGCCGCTGACCGCCTGGTACGTGGAGACGACGAGCCCGCTCAGGCCGTACTCGGCGTGCAGCGCGCCCACCGCCACGATCAGCGCGAGGGTGACGCAGTGCGGGGAGGCCACGATGCCGCGCGGCCGCAGCCGTACGGCATGGGGGTTGACCTCGGGCACCACCAGCGGCACGTCCGGGTCCATACGGAAGGCCGACGAAGTGTCGACGACCACCGCGCCCTTGGCCGCCGCGACCGGCGCCCACTGGGCGGCGACCTGCTCGGGCACCAGGAAGACGGCGACGGCGACGCCGTCGAGCGCCTCCTCGCCCAGGGCCCAGACCTCGGTCTCCTCGCCGCGCACGACGAGCTTGCGGCCCGCCGAGCGCGGGGAGGCGATCAGTCTGATCTCGCCCCAGACGTCCGCGTGCTGGGACAGGATCTGGAGCATCACCGCGCCGGCGCCCCCGGTCGCTCCGACGACCGCGAGCGCCGGCTTGCGGTTCATCGTCCGGTGCCTCCGTAGACCACGGCCTCGTCGGAGTCGGAGTCCAGCCCGAAGGCGGTGTGCACGGCGCGCACGGCCTCGTTGACGTCGTCGGCGCGGGTGACCACGGAGATACGGATCTCGGAGGTGGAGATCAGCTCGATGTTCACGCCCGCGTCGCTGAGCGCCTCGAAGAACCCGGCGGTGACGCCCGGGTTGGTCTTCATCCCGGCGCCGACCAGCGAGATCTTGGCGATCTGGTCGTCGTAGCGCAGCGACTCGAAGCCGATGGTCGCCTTGGCCCGCTCCAGGGCGTCTATGGCCTTGCGGCCCTCGGCCTTGGGCAGGGTGAACGAGATGTCCGTCAGCCCGGTGGAAGCGGCGGAGACGTTCTGGACGACCATGTCGATGTTGATCTCGGCATTGGCGATCGTCCGGAAGATGGCCGCGGCCTCACCCGGCTTGTCGGGCACCCCGACCACCGTGATCTTCGCCTCGGAGACGTCGTGGGCGACTCCGGAGATGATGGCGTGCTCCACCTGCTGATCCCCTCGCGGTTCGTTGCTGACCCAGGTGCCCTGAAGTCCGCTGAAGGACGACCGCACATGGATCGGGATGTTGTAACGGCGTGCGTACTCGACGCAGCGGTGCAGCAGCACCTTGGAGCCGGACGCGGCCAGCTCCAGCATGTCCTCGAAGGAGATCCAGTCGATCTTCCTGGCCTTCTTGACGACACGCGGGTCCGCGGTGAACACACCGTCGACGTCGGTGTAGATCTCGCAGACCTCGGCGTCGAGCGCCGCCGCGAGGGCGACGGCCGTGGTGTCGGACCCGCCGCGCCCGAGCGTGGTGATGTCCTTGGAGTCCTGCGAGACCCCCTGGAAACCGGCCACGATCGCGATGTTGCCCTCGTCCAGGGCGGTACGGATCCGGCCCGGCGTGACGTCGATGATCCGCGCTTTGTTGTGGACCGAGTCCGTGATGACGCCGGCCTGGCTGCCCGTGAACGACTGGGCCTTGTGGCCCAGGTTTTTGATCGCCATGGCCAGCAGGGCCATGGAGATCCGCTCTCCGGCGGTCAGCAGCATGTCGAATTCCCGGCCGGTGGGCATCGGGGATACCTGCTCGGCGAGATCGATCAACTCGTCCGTCGTGTCGCCCATCGCGGAAACCACGACAACGACCTGATGGCCGTTCTTCTTGGCTTCCACGATCCGCTTGGCGACGCGCTTGATGCCCTCGGCATCCGCAACGGAGGAGCCTCCGTACTTCTGCACGACAAGGCCCACGTGCGCTCCTCGCTCAGTCCATTACTACGGTCGGCACAGTCTAACGAGCGGCCCGGATCCGCCCGGGAGGTGCCACATCGTGAGATGTCCCGCTCGCGATGTGATCTTGCCCCGGGTGGGGGGATCGGATCCGGTCCGCTCGTGAAGGGGCACATGCCCGGCCGGGCGGGTTGTACGCGGAGGTGTGGGGCGGCTCACAGGCGGACGCCGACGGAGGAGAGGGCGGGGCGCCCGCGGGGGGGGCGCCGAACGGCCTTGTGCACGGGCTCACTTGACCGTACGGGGCCGCTTGGATCCTCCGGGGCCACTTGGCCGTACGAGGGCTACTTGACCGTCCGAGGGCTACTTGACCGTACGAGGGCTACTTGGCCGTACGAGGGCTACTTGACCGTACGCAGGCCCAGCGGGCCCGCGATCTCCTCCGCCATGACGCGGCCCGCCTCCTCGGCGAGCGACTCCTCGGTCAGGTCCTCGTCCGTGTCGAGGCCGTCCAGCTCCTGCAGGGGCTGGTTGAGGCGGACGTGGGCGACCAGGGCCTGGAGGGCGCGCAGGGTCGCCGAGGCGGTCGAGCCCCAGTTGGAGAAGTAGGAGAACTGCCACCACCACAGCGCCTCGGTGGTGCGGCCCGCGCGGTAGTGGGCGAGGCCGTGGCGCAGGTCGGTGACGACGTCGGCCAGGTCGTCGGAGATCCGGCACGGCACGGGCGCCTTGCGCGGCTCGTACGGGTCGAAGACCTCGGAGTACACGTCGATGGGTTCGAGCAGGGCCGCGAACCGCTCGCGCAGATCGTCGACGTCCGGCTCGGGGCCGAGGTCCGGCTCGTACCGCTCGTCCGGGACGATGTCCTCGTGCGCGCCGAGGCGGCCCCCGGCGAGCAGCAGCTGGGAGACCTCCAGGAGCAGGAACGGCACCGCGCTGTCCGGCTCGTCGCCCCTGGCCACTTCCGTGACCGCGACGATGAACGACTCGATCTGGTCCGCGATCTGGACCGCGAAGTCGTCCGGATCCTGGTTGACCGCGTGCAGCGTTGCGTCAGACATCGAGAAGTCGCCTTCCTTCAAAGGCCCGCCCCAGCGTGACCTCGTCCGCGTACTCCAGATCTCCCCCGACGGGGAGTCCGCTGGCCAGCCGGGTGACCCGCAGGCCCATCGGCTTGATCATGCGGGCGAGGTACGTCGCCGTGGCCTCGCCCTCCAGGTTCGGGTCGGTGGCCAGGATCAGTTCGGTGACCGTGCCGTCGGCGAGCCGGGCGAGCAGCTCGCGGATGCGCAGATCGTCCGGGCCGACTCCCTCGATGGGGCTGATGGCGCCGCCGAGCACGTGGTAGCGGCCGCGGAACTCACGGGTCCGCTCGACCGCCACGACGTCCTTGGGCTCCTCCACGACACAGATGACGGCCGGGTCGCGGCGCGGGTCGCGGCAGATGTTGCAGCGCTCCTCCTGCGCCACGTTGCCGCAGACCGCGCAGAACCGGACCTTGTCCTTCACTTCGAGCAGGGTGTGCGCGAGCCGGCGCACGTCCGTGGGCTCGGCCTGGAGGATGTGGAAGGCGATCCGCTGCGCGCTCTTGGGACCGACGCCGGGCAGCCTGCCCAACTCGTCGATGAGGTCCTGGACCACGCCTTCGTACAACGGACTGCCTCTCGTGGGTCGTCTGGGTGCTTACGGTAGTTGGTGGGCGGGCGCCACAGAAGGGCGGACCCGCGTTGTTCACCACTGTTCAGGAGCGCGCCTTCAGGAGCGGTCCCGCCCCTCGGCTCAGAAGGGCAGGCCCGGCATGCCGCCGAGGCCCTGCGCAAGCGGGCCGAGCTTCTGCTGCTGGAGCAGCTGCGCGTTCTCGTTCGCGGCCTGTACGGCGGCGACGACGAGGTCCGCGAGCGTCTCGGTGTCGTCGGGGTCGACCGCCTTCGGGTCGATGACGAGGCCGCGCAGCTCGCCGGAGCCGGTCACGGTCGCCTTCACGAGCCCGCCGCCGGCCTGGCCGTCGACCTCGGTCGCGGCGAGCTCCTCCTGCGCGCGGGCGAGGTCCTGCTGCATCTGCTGCGCCTGCTGGAGCAGCTGCTGCATGTTGGGCTGGCCACCACCAGGGATCACGGTGCACTCCGTCTTCAGCGTCGTCGTCTGCCGGAAGGCTCCGGCACTCCGAGCCTACGTGGTCTACCCGCGCCCTGCTCCGCAACTCTTTCGAGTGAGCCGACGGAGGTTTGCCTACCTGATCAAGGCCCACTTACGGGGGGAAATGCCGCGATATCGGTCTTCGCTCCCACCATTCGGCGGTAGGAAGGGCAGTCACGTCTCGGGGGAGGTCGGAGATCGTCGCGCATGGTGATGAACCGTAACTGTACGTTACGTCACCGAGTCGGACGGATGCCGATGATTTCGATACGCACGCGGAGGGAGCGCCGGGTGAGCCAGCCGGAGATGCAGCCCGAGGGGCCCCCGGGACCGCCCCGGGACGAGCGCGACCTGACCGGGCGCCCGTTCCCGCTCGGCGACTGGGGCGAGCCGGCGGAACGGCTGGACGAGCTGTACCGGTGGGTCGAGGCGGGCGCGCTGCGCACGGCCGAGTGGTACCTGGCGGACCGGCTGTGGAAACGGCGGGGCGCGCGGGTGCTGCGGGTGTGCACGGCGGCGGGCGCGATCGCCGGGGCGACGCTGCCGCTCCTCGACGTGACGGAGGCGCTGTCGGGCGCGTCGGGCTGGGGCTACTTCTCCCTGCTGCTGGGGGCGGCGTGCCTGGCCTGCGACCGGTACTTCGGACTGACGTCCGGGTGGATGCGGGACGTGGCGACCGCGCAGGCGGTGCAGCGGCGGTTGCAGGGGCTGCAGTTCGACTGGGCGTCGGAGAGTGTGCGGGAGGTTCTGGGGCCGACGGAGGGAACGGCGAGTGAGGCGGCGGAACGCTGCCTCACTGTCCTCCGTCGGTTCTCGGAGGACGTCACGGAGCTGGTGCGCTCCGAGACGGCGGACTGGATGGTGGAGTTCCGCTCCGGCCCGGCTCCCTTGGTGACGCAGTCCCTGGCGTCCTCGTCCCCCCGCCCGGACGCGGCCCCCGGCCCCGGCCGCTTCCCCCTCCCCCCGGGCACCCGCCCCAACATGCCCCGCCAACGCCCTCCGGAGGCGCCGCGCTAGCGGTGGTGCGGCGGGTTTTCCCCCACCCCGCCCCTTCCCGAAACCCTCCGGGGGTGGGTGGGGGCAAAGGTGGCTCTCCCGGGGGCTACGCCCCCGGCCCCCGTCGCGGGGCCTGCGGCCCCTGCACCCCGCTCACGGGGCTCCGCCCCCGGTACCCCCACTGGAGCTGCACGCCCCTGCACCCCACTCACGGGGGCTTCGCTCCCGGCACCCCCTGGGGCTGCACGCCCCTGCACCTCGCTTACGGGGACTTCGCCCCCGCACCCCGCCGGAGCTGCACGCCCCTGCACCCCGCTTACGGGGCTCCGCCCCCGGCACCCCCTGGGGCTGCACGCCCCTGCACCTCGCTTACGGGGCTCCGCCCCCGGTACCCCCGCTGGGGCTGCACGCCCCCGCACCTCGCTTACGGAGGCTTCGCCCCGGCACCCCCGCCGGAGCTGCACGCCCCCGCGCCCCGCTTACGGGGCTCCGCCCCCGGTACCCCCACTGGAGCTGCACGCCCCCGCACCCCACTCACGGGGATTCGCCCCCCGCACCCCCGCCGGGGCTGCGCCCCCGCACCCGCTTCGGGGCTCCGCCCCGGACCCCGCGCGAGGGTGGGTGGGTTACGGGTACTGCGCCCCGGCCCCCGTTCGTCCGCGGGACGTCTGTGGCTGGTCGCGCAGTTCCCCGCGCCCCCAACCACCTGGGGG
>NZ_JBHWUR010000020.1:0-97369 GCF_042737755.1 Streptomyces sp. NPDC059994 | reverse complement strand
GTCCGGGGGCGTAGCCCCCGGGAGACCTCCTCCGCCCCCCACCCGCCCCCGGAGGGTTTAGGTGAAGGGGCGGGGTGGGGCTACAACCTGCTCAGCGACGCCGTCGCCAGCAGCACGTCCCGGATCGCCTCGCGGTCGCCCAGGTGGCCCGCCGCCGCGTCCTCGGGCGGGACGTGGCCTGCCGCCAGGCGGCAGAACTCGACGCCGTCCAGGGCGATGTGGGCCACCTCGTGGTCGGGGGAGCCGACCGCCGCCGGGGAGTCGAGCGCGATGTGCCAGTCACCGCCGCCCGAGCCCTCGATCTCCAGGCGCAGGGAGCGCCCGGGCGAGCCCGCCGTGACGAGCTGGCGCGGCGGCGGCGCCAGACCCGCGCGCCGGCGCGCGGCCAGCGTGTCCGGGAGGATCCGTGCCGCCAGGTCGATCATCCGGTGCAGATGCGCCCCGGACGGCGGGTCGTACGGGTAGTCCACCGCCTCCGCGATGTCCCCCGCGTGGATCCAGCACTCGAAGGCCCGGTCGAGGAGCGCGTCCTGGAGCGGGAGGGCGAAGCCGCCGTAGGGGACGGCCAGTTCGGCCGCGCCCCGGCCCGCGAACGACACCGTACGGATCAGCGTGTGCGTCTGCTCGCGCCACGGCTCCCGGACCGCCCGCGTCAGCGGAAAGCGCGTCGAGGTCCAGAAGGCCTCGGTGCGGGCCGTCGGACCCGAAGGGAGGCCCGCGCCCGACGGGTCGTCCAGGCCCAGCGCCGCCGCCACGAGGCCGTCCACGGCCATCAGATGGCCGATCACGCCCGCCACCGTCGTCTTGCGGTTCACCTGCCGCTCCCGCTCGAACCACTTCAGCCGCACCGGCGCGTGCCACTCCGCGTCGCCGAAGTCGTTGAGCAGTGCGTCGAGCCGGGCGGCCTCCGCGTCGTACGCGGACGCCCAGTCCGGTACCGGGATGCGTGCCGGGCGCAGGCCCAGACAGTTCTCCAGGACCCGGGACCGCAGCAGCGGGTCCAGATCGAGGCTGCGGTCGGTGTGCAGCAGCCCCACCGCGTCCCGCAGCCGCAGCGCCTCGTCCGCGCAGGGCGCGCATTCGGTGAGGTGTGCCTCCACGGCCTCGGTCTCCTCCGCCGAGCACGCGGTCAGCGCCCACGCCCCGAGCAGCGATTTCAATATGGCGTGCGAGCGGACGACCGGCTCCGGCGGCGGGGGCGGCGGGAGGGACGGCAGCCGTTCCATGTCGTCCGCGGCCCGGCGCGGTGGCGGTATGCGCGGCGTGCCGTTCTCGTCGTCGGGAAGCGGCGGACCTTGCTCGGCGGGCCCGGTCACAGCGCACGTCCGTAACCGGGCGGCGAGGACCCCTCAGGCGGGCGGGTGTTCGCCGTGGACAGCAGCTGGAGCCCGAGCCGCAGCCGGCGCCGGGCCTCGTCCTCGCTGATGGAGAGGTCGGCGGCGGCCTGCCGGTAGTCGCGGCGCTGGTGGTACGCCAGGTCCAGGGCCTGGCGCAGCGGCGCGGGCATCGACGTCACGATGTAGTCGGCGCGGGCGGCCGCGCTGGCCCGCCGCACCTTCGCCTCCAGCTCCTCGGTGGAGCCGCCGCGCTCCGCGTACTGCGCCGCCTCGGCCTGGCGCAGCCGCAGCACGGCCTGGCGCTGGGTGAGTTTGGCGACCCAGGAGCGCATGGAGCCCTGCTTGGGGTCGTACGCGTCCGGGTTCTCCCACACGTAGCCGAACACCTCGCGGGTGATCTGGTCGGCGGCGGAGTCCTCGCCGAGCACGCGGTGGGCCAGGCTGTGCACGAGCGAGGCGAACCGGTCGTACAGCTCGCCGAGCGCGGCCGCCTCGCCGCGCGCCAGGCGCTGCTGCATCTTGCGGTCCCAGCGAGGTGGTGCGTCCTTCGCCATGCGGCTCCCCAACCGTCTACGCGTGTACCGTTGTGCGTTCTTTGTATCTTTTGTCCGCGCCCCTGTGTACTCGTGTCTCCTCGAATGTAGTGCGCCCGACCGAGAACGAGCGCTCCTTTACGGCAAGTGCGCCCCCGAACCGGCAGGTCGTGATAGTGGCGAAGTGGTTTCGCGCGATCCGGTCCGGGAAGGCGCGCCGGTACGGGCGGGGGCCGACGGCACAGAGAGGTACCGGACGCGTGACGCTGATCGTGAACGAGGCCGAGCAGGGCGGATGGGCCGTGGTGTGCGTCCGCGGGGAACTGGACCTGGTGACGGCGCCGCAGGTCAGGCGCGTGGTCCACGAGGCGGTCGCGGCGGGCCGGCACGATCTGGTGCTCGATCTGTCCGGGGTGCTGTTCTGCGACTCCAGCGGTGTGGGCGTCCTGATCGCCACCCGCCGTCTGATCCGCTCCTGCCGGGGCAGGCTCCGGCTGATCCTCCCGGCCCGGGGCGCGGCCGAGGGCTCGCATGTGAACCGGGTGCTGGCGGCCCTGGGGGTACGCCGTCTCTTCGACGTGTACGGGGACGTGACGACAGCGGCCCGAGAGGAAGAGGAACCACTCTCTGCCTAGCCGGGACGTCCGGGGCCACTTGAGGGGCGCGGGGAACTGTGCGACCGGCCACCCATGGTCCGCAGACAAAGGCGGGTTTCAGGGGCGCGGGGAACTGCGCGACCAGCCCCCACCGACCCGCAGACAATCACGCACGCCTTTGGGGGTGCGGGGAACTGCGCGCTCAGCCACACACGGCCCGCACCCGAAACTCAGCCCCCACCACCCCCGAACATCTCCCGCAACCTGTACTTCAGTACCTTCCGCAGCGTCTCGTTGCGCGGCAGCGCCTCCACCACCTCCAGTTGCTCGGGCAGCTTGTGCACGGACAGTCCGGCGCCCCGCAAATACGCGACGACCGCGTCCAGGGTCAACACCTCGGCCCCCGGCGGCTGTTCGACCACAGCGCAGACCCGTTCCCCCCGTTCCACGTCCGGCAGCCCGATCACCGCCACGTCCCCGACGGCCGGATGCGCGGCGAGCAGATCCTCGACCTCCTTCGCCGAGATGTTCTCGCCCTTGCGGATGATCACGTCCTTGAGCCGCCCGGTGAGCACCAGATGCCCGCTCTCCTTCACGAACCCCAGATCGCCCGTGCGCAGGAACCCGTCCGCGTCGAAGGCCTCGGCGGTCTGCGCGGGGTCCACATACCCCTGGCACACGGCCTCCCCGCGCAGCCGCACCTCGCCGTCGACGATCCGTATCTCCATGCCCTCGGGCGGCCGCCCCTCCGTCGTGGCCAGGTTCTCCTCCGTGTCGTCCGGTGAGCCCATCGTGATCATCGGGACCTCGGTCATGCCGTAGCCGTGGGTGAGTTGCACCCCCATCTCCCGTACGACGGAGCGGTAGACCTCCGGCGGCTTGGGCGCCCCGCCGCCCGCGAGCAGCCGCAGCGAGGGGATGACCTCGGCGCCCGGCCGCTTGCGCTGCTCGGCCAGGAACATCGAGTAGAACGCGGTCGACCCGCCGGCCACCGTCACGCCGTGCTTGCGGTACGCCTCCAGCGCGTCCGGCAGCGCGAACTGCTCGAACATCACCGCGGGGAAGCCGTACAGGAGCAGCATCACGGTGTAGTCGGGCCCGGCGATGTGGGCGTACGGGAACGCCATCGAGCCCACGTCGTCCGCCGACAGGTGCAGCGCGTGCGCCAGGCACGAGCCGCCCGCGATCAGCGAGCGGTCGGTGTGCAGCACGCCCTTGGGGTCGGAGGTGGTGCCCGAGGTCCAGTAGATCCAGCGGACGGTGGTGCCGTCGGCGGGCGGGGGCGGCAGGACGGCCGGGTCGCCGTCCGGGAGCGTCCCGTACGCCTCGAAGACGCCCCGTGCGCCGAGCCGGGCCGCCATCGCGGTGTGGTCGAACCCGCGCCAGAGTCCGGGCACCGCGAAGAACTCCGCGCCCGACTCCCGTAGCGCGAAACCCACTTCGCGGTCGCGGTAGAAGGGGATGACGGGCGACTGGACGGCCCCGAGCCGGGCGAGGGCGAAGGAGAGGAGCGCGGTCTCGATCCGGGTGGGCAGCTGCCAGGCGACCACCGTGCCGGGCCGTACGCCCAGGTCGTAGAGGCCCGCTGCCACCCGCTCGGCGCGGTCGCGCAGCTCGCCGAAGCTCAGGGCGCGGTCGTCCTGGAGCAGGACGGGTCGGTGGGGGGTGAGGGCGGCGCGGCGGGCGACCAGTTCCCAGAGGGTGCGCGAGGCGCCCAGTGCGTGTGCGGTGTCGTTCACTCCGACGTCGTTCACTTCGACCCCCAGTGACCGCGTAACTGACGAGTAGTCAGATCGTGGCCAGAGCGTAGGGCGCACCGCCTTGTCGGTCCAGGGGTGCGGGGCTAGCCTGATTTCTGACGGGTCATCAGATGAGTAAGCCGGGTGGAGGCCACGCATGACCGAACTGCCGCGCATCGTCAGCGTCGACGACCATGTGATCGAACCGGCCCACCTCTTCGAGACCTGGCTCCCGGCCAGGTACCGCGAGCGCGGTCCGCGCCCGCTGACCGCCGGGATCGGTGAACTGGCCTACGTGGGCGGCAAGTACCGGATCACCATGGACCCGGAAGGACCGCCGACCGACTGGTGGATCTACGAGGACCTGAAGTTCCCGTACAAGCGCAACATCGCCGCCGTCGGCTTCGACCGCGACGACATGACGCTGGAGGGCATCACTCGCAAGGAGATGCGGCGGGGCTGCTGGGATCCGAAGGCGCGGCTCGCCGACATGGATCTCAATCACGTCGAGGCGTCGCTGTGCTTCCCGACCTTCCCCCGGTTCTGCGGGCAGACGTTCGCCGAGGCGCGGGACAAGCAGGTCGCGCTGGCCTGTGTGCGGGCGTACAACGACTGGATGGTGGAGGAGTGGTGCGGGGACAGTGGGGGGCGGCTGATCCCGCTCTGTCTGATCCCGCTGTGGGACATCGATCTGGCCGTGGCGGAGATCCGGCGCAACGCGGCACGCGGGGTGCGGGCGGTGACGTTCTCCGAGATCCCCACCCACCTGGGCCTGCCGTCGATCCACTCCGGCTACTGGGACCCGTTCTTCGCGGTCTGCGAGGAGACCGGGACGGTGGTGAACATGCACATCGGGAGCAGCAGCCAGATGCCCGCCGCATCCCCGGACGCCCCGCCCGCCGTCCAGGCCTCGCTCAGCTTCAACAACGCGATGGCGTCGATGATGGACTTCCTCTTCTCCGGCGTCCTGGTGAAGTTCCCCCGCCTCACACTGGCTTACTCCGAGGGCCAGATGGGCTGGATCCCGTACGCCCTGGAGCGCGCCGACGACGTGTGGGAGGAGCACCGTGCCTGGGGCGGGGTCCGCGACCTGATCCCCGAGCCGCCCTCCACGTACTACTACCGGCAGATCTTCTGCTGCTTCTTCCGCGACAAGCACGGCGTCGCCTCCCTGGACGTGGTGGGACGGGACAACGCGACCTTCGAGACGGACTACCCGCACGTCGACTCGACCTTCCCGCACACCAAGGAGGTCGCCCTCGACCACGTCAAGGGCCTCGACGACGAGACGGTGTACAAGCTGATGCGGGGCAATGCGATCCGCATGCTGGGATTGGACCTCGACCGCTGATGGACCTCTCGTACACGCCCGAGGAGGAGGAGTTCCGGGCACGGCTCAGGGAGTGGCTCGCGGCCGTGCTGCCGGGGCTGCCGCCGAAGCCGGACCCGCTGGACTGGCCGGGGCGGCGCGCGTACGACACCGGCTGGCAGCGGATGCTGTACGACGCCGGGTACGCGCGCGTGCACTGGGGGGCGTCCGCCACCCTGCGGCTGATCTTCCTGGAGGAGACCGAGCGCGCCGGGGCGCCCTATGTCGGCGCGAACTTCGTGGGGCTGCTGCACGCGGGCCCCACCATCGCGGCCGAGGGAACCGAGGAGCAGCGCGCGCGGTGGCTGGAGCCGGTGCTGCGCGGGGACGAGGTGTGGTGCCAGGGGTTCAGTGAGCCCGACGCGGGCTCGGACCTGGCGGCGCTGCGGACCCGGGCGGTGCGCGACGGGGACGCGTACGTGGTGAGCGGCTCCAAGATCTGGACCTCGCACGCGGAGGTCGCCGACTGGTGCGAACTGCTGGCGCGCACCGATCCCGACGCACCCAAGCACCGGGGCATCAGCTGGCTGGCGATGCCGATGGACGCGCCCGGCATCACGGTACGGCCGCTGCGGACCCTCGCCGGGTCGGACGAGTTCGCCCAGCTCTTCCTCGACGAGGTGCGGATCCCGGTCGACCACCGCGTCGGCGCCGAGAACGACGGCTGGCGCGTGACCATGGTGACGTTGTCGTACGAGCGGGGCACGGCCTTCGTCGGCGAGGTGGTCGCCTGCCGCCGCGTCCTGGTGGGGATCGCCCGCGCGGCCCACCGGAACGGCACCTGGGACGATGCGGTGATTCGCCGTCAACTGGGGTGTCTGCACGCCGAGTTCACCGCGCTCTGGCGACTGATCCAGTGGAACGTGAGCGAGTCCGGGCATACCGGCGGTGTCCCCGGGGTCGGCGGTTCGGTCTTCAAGCTCCGCTACTCGCACGCCCGCCAGGAGCTGTACGACGCCGCCGCCGCCGTCCTCGGCCCCGACGCACTCGACCTCGGCCGCGAGTGGACCCTGGGCCGGCTGTCCTCGCTCTCGTACACCATCGCCGCCGGCACCTCGCAGATCCAGCAGAACATCGTCGCCGAGCGGATCCTCGGCCTGCCGAAGGGCCGCTGATGGACCTGCAACTCACGGACGACCAACGGGCGTTGCGGGCGGGCGTACGGGACCTGCTCGCCCGGCGCTTCGACGCCACGGCGCTGCGGGCGGCCGTCGACGGGGGAGGGCTCGACCGGGGTCTGTGGCGGGCGCTCGGCGAGGCCGGGTTCTTCGCGCTGCGGCTGCCGGAGGAGGCGGGCGGGGTGGGGCTCGGGCTGCCCGAGGCGGCGCTGCTCTTCGAGGAGGCCGGGCGGGCGCTGCTCCCCGGCCCGCTGATCGCCACGCATCTGGCGGCGGGCCTGGTCCAGGGGGCGGCCGAGGGCCGGACGGTGGTGACCGCGCCCGACGGGGGCCTGGTGGAGTGGCTGGAGGAGGCCGACGTCGTACGGGGAGACGTCACCGGCGCCGAGCTGATCCGCTCGGCCGACCCGCTCACCCCCCTGCACCGTCTCCCGGACGGCGGGGACGAGGGGCCGCCGGAACGGGCGCTGCTGACCGCCGCCGAGCAGCTGGGCAGTGCGGGGCGCACCACCGCGCTGGCCGTCCAACACGCCCGCGAGCGCGAGCAGTTCGGGCAGCCCATCGGCGCGTTCCAGGCGGTCAAACACCTGTGCGCGCAGATGCTGGTCCGCACCGAGGTGGCCCGCGCCGCCGTGTACGCGGCGGCCGTGACCGGGGACCCGGTGGAGATCGCGGGCGCCAAGCTGCTGGCCGACGAGGCGGCGGTGCGGTGCGCCCGGGACTGCCTCCAGGTGTACGGCGGGATGGGCTTCACCTGGGAGGCGGAGGTCCATCTGCATCTGAAGCGGGCGTGGCTGCGGCGCGAGCGGTGGCTGCCGACGGTCCTGGCGCAGGAGCTCCAGGCGGCGGCGCTGGAGGAGGCGATGTGAGAGGGCTCCGCGGGGCGGGGGTCTGGCTGGGCGGTCTTGTGGAAGTCCCGTTCGGTGCCGCGTGCCCCAAAGGGGCGCGGGGAACCGCGCGACCAGCCTCAGACGGCCCGCAGTCGAATACCTGTCCTTCCAGCGGAGCGCTGAGGCGTCACCGAGCGTCGATACCGGGTTGTGTCCTTCGCCGGACTCGTCACGCGCCGGAGTCGGGGCCGCCCTCGGGTACGCTCCGTGGGGTGCGATCCCCCAGGTATCCGGCGCGCCCCTGTTCGACCCCCCGCAATGTGCGTCGCACAGTATGCACCACGCGTACTCCTTCGCGCTGGAATATGCCTGAAGCGCTTGTTGCGGTGACTGTACGTCAACCATGCTGTCTCGTAAGGAAATCACGTTCCGTGAGCTTGTCGAGGCGCGAGGCGATGTGTCCGCCGGTTCGGATGGTGTGAGCGGTGCAGGTGCTTCAGGTTCAGTTGGAGGTCGGAGCCGACCCCGCCGAGGTGGGGCGCGCTCGCAGATGGGCTCGCTCGCGGCTGGCCGGGTCCGGGATACGGCTGGACGAGCCGCTCGCCGAGACGTTGATCCTGATCATCTCGGAGCTCGTCACCAACGCGGTGGTGCACACCGGCTGCCCCGCCGTGCTGCGGATGCTGTTCGGCCCCGTCGGCGGACCGGCCGACGGCGGTACGGTCCGGGTCGAGGTGGCCGACACCAGTGCGTGCGCCCCGAAGCCGCGCCACGCGGACGGCGACGACACCAACGGCCGGGGCCTTGAGCTGGTCGACGGCCTCGCCGACCGCTGGGGCTGGCAGGCGGAGGGCGTGGGCAAGTCGATCTGGTGCGAGGTGGACCGGTGCTGCGACGGGGGCGCGCCGGAGCGTACGGGCGGGGCGTTCGAGCCGGGCGCGTATGAGCCGTCGTGCGCTGTCACAAATCGGGCGTAAGCGGCATAGCTTTCACTAGGTGTTGACGCGCCGTGTCGGCCTGATCACCCTTGGATGAGCGATTCGTCGCGAGGGGACGCCGAGGGCGCGGACTGGCTCTTGGTCCGTCCTGGGCCGGTCCTGGTTCTCCTCGGCGAGTGCGGGTCGCGGCTCGGCGTGGGCTCAGGGCAAGGCTCCTTCAGGGCATGGGGAGCAGGGCGAGCACGCCGCAGCCGGGTGGCGGCCGCCGTGCCGTGCTCGGGGTGCGCATGACGCGCCGCCACCCGTGAACGCGCGCCACCCCCGTATGCCCCGCCGCTACAGCACGGCGACCGGCGCGACCGGCGTCCCCGTGGCGCCCACGAACGGCTCGGGCATCGCCGACAGCCAGAACGCGTACCGCCGCTCTTGCGCACAGGCTGTGGACAACTCTTCGAGATTCCAGTTCTGGCCCTGCAGCATCCCCATCTCGACCAGGTCGAGCGCGTGCACCGGCAGCCACAGGTTCTCGACCTCCGGCGGGAAGATCTCGAAGGTGAGGGTGTCGTTGGCGACCGCCGCGACATCGCGCGCGTGGAACCACTCGGGCGTACGGAGGGAGAGGCCCGGCGAGGGGAACCCGTACCCGTGCTTGTCGCCGCCGAGGCAGAGCTGGATCTGCCCGGTGCGTACGAGCACGATGTCGCCCGCGCGTACGGTGACGCGGCCCAGCTCCTCCGCCGCCGCCAGGTCCTCGGGGGTGACCGCGTGCCCGCCGGGCAGCCGGTCCACGCCGTGGACGCGGGCCACATCGAGCAGGACGCCGCGCGAGACGAGGTGGCGGGGCTTGTCGATCCCGCTGAACTCCGCGCCGCCGTGGGCGGTGATGGTGGCGGCCGGGCGGCCGTTGTAGATGCGGCCGGAGTGCGAGACATGGGTGAGGGCGTCCCAGTGGGTGGCGGCCTGGAGCCCGAACGTCACGGCGTCGTCGCTGGTGGCGACGGTGCCGGGGCCGAAGATCTCCTGGTTGATCTGCACCATGGTGTGCAGCGGGTTGACCCGGCCGGGGATCAGCCCGGTCTGGACGCCGTTCTGCTCCAGGGGGAGCGCGAGAGGGATGCGACGGCCGGTGCGGACGGTGGCGGCGGCGGTGCGTACGACGTCGTCGGTGATGAGGTTGAGCGTGCCGATCTCGTCGTCCGGGCCCCAACGCCCCCAGTTGTTCACGCGTTTGGCGATGTCGTGGAACTCGGGAGGCAGTGCGGAGGCTGCTGGCATGTGGGCCCTCCCTGGGTCTTGTCTTCCGGTGGCTGCCGGGCTCTAGAATCTAACGGTCCGTCAGAAATCGCGGGAAGGGGCCGGGCGTGGGGAACTTCTTGGCAGGCAAAGTGGTCGCCGTGACCGGCGCGGGGCGCGGCATCGGCCGCGCGGTGGCGCTCGCGGCGGCGGCCCAGGGCGCGAAGGTCGTCGTCAACGACTACGGCGTCTCGATCGAGGGCGCCTCGCCCAGCAGCGAGATCGCGGACGCGGTGGTCAAGGAGATCGAGGCGGCGGGCGGCGAGGCGGTCGCCGTCGCCGACGACATCTCGACCATGGAGGGCGGCCAGCGCATCGTCGACACCGCGCTCACCCGGTGGGGCCGGGTGGACGGGGTGGTGTGCGTGGCGGGGATCCTGCGCGAGCGCATGCTCTTCAACATGACGGAGGAGGAGTGGGACCCGGTGGTGGCCACCCACCTCAAAGGCACGTTCACCGTGTTCCGGGCGGCGTCGGCGGTGATGCGGAAGCAGGGCACGGGCACCCTGATCGGCTTCACCAGCGGCAACCACCAGGGGAGCGTGGCGCAGGCGAACTACAGCGCCGCGAAGGGCGGGGTGATCTCGCTGGTCCGCAGCGCGGCGCTGGGCCTGCACAAGTACGGCGTCACGGCCAACGCCGTCGCCCCCGTCGCCCGCACCCGGATGTCCGCCAACGTCCCCCTGGAGCTCAAGGAGATCGGCGAGCCGGAGGATGTGGCGGCGTTCGTGGTCTATCTGCTCAGCGACGCGGCCCGGTCGGCCGGGATCACCGGTCAGGTGTACACGGTCGCCGGCCCCAAGATCGCGGTCTGGGCGCAGCCGCGGGAGCTTCGGGCCGGGTACGTCGCGGAGGGCGCGTGGACGCCGGAGCGGATCGCGGAGTTCCTGCCGGGGGGTGTGGGGGTGGATCCCATGCCGTTGCTGGAGCGGGTGGGGGAGATGGAGCGGGCGGCGAGCGCGGACGCACGCCCGAACGCGTGAGGATGCCCCACCTCGCCCCTTTCCCTGCCCCTCCGGGGCGGGTGGGGGCAGAGGCCCGCTTCCCGGGCCCTGCACCCCCGGACCCCGCTTCGGGGCCTGCGCCCCCGGACCCCGCTTCGGGGCCTGCGCCCCCGGACCCCGAGCGGGGCCTGCGCCCGGACCCCGCTTCGGGGCTGCGCCCCGGCCCCCTTCGTCCGCAGGCCGTCCGTGGCTGGTCGCGCCCACGCGGCGGAGCCGCGTCGCAGCCCCGCGCCCCTGAAGGGCGGGAGCTTCGCTCCCTGCCCCCCGCCTCTCAAACGCCGGAGGGGCTGAAGGTGCCCGCGCCCCCTTCTGCCTCAAGGGGCGCGGGGAACTGCGCGAGCAACCACAGCCGACCTGCAGACGAACCCCGGGCCATAAAGGGGCGCGGGGAACTGCGCGAGCAACCACAGCCGGCCCGCAGACGAACCCCGGGCCATAAAGGGGCGCGGGGAACTGCGCGAGCAACCACAGCCGGCCCGCAGACGAACCCCGGGCCATAAAGGGGCGCGGGGAACTGCGCGACCAGCCCCCACCGGCCCGCAGACGAACACCCGGCCAAGAAGGGGGCGGAGTCCCGGCCGCCCGCCGGAGGGCTTTCGGGAAGGGGCGGGGTGGGGGAAAACCCACCACGACACCAGGAGGCACCCACATGGACTTCCGTTTCTCCCCCCAAGACGACACCTTCCGGCGCGACGCCCGCGCCTGGCTCGACGCGAACCCGCCCGACAAAGCCCCCCGCCCATGGGAGCGAACCCTCGGCGACGCCGGATGGATCGGGCTCGGGTGGGGCGAGACACCGTACGGGAACCGCAACGGCACCCTCACCCAACAGGTCATCTGGGCCGAGGAATACGCCCGTACCAAGAACACCCCACCCCGCCTCGGCCACATAGGCGAAAACCTCCTCGCCCCCACCCTCCTCACCCACGGCACCCCCGCCCAGAAGGCCCGCTTCCTGCCCGGCATCGCCCGCGGCGAGGCGATCTGGTGCCAGGGCTACAGCGAACCCGGGGCCGGCTCCGACCTCGCCGCCGTCCGAACCACCGCCACCCGCGAACCCACCGGCGCGTACCGCCTCACCGGTCAGAAGGTCTGGACCTCGCACGCCCATGAAGCCGACTGGTGCTTCGTGCTCGCCCGTACCGAATCCGGCTCGCACCGCCACCACGGCCTCTCCCTCCTCCTCGTCCCGATGGACCAGCCGGGCGGCAGGGTCGAGGTCCGGCCGATCCGGCAGCTGACGGGGACGAGCGAGTTCAACGAGGTCTTCTTCGAGGGCGCCCGCGCCGACCCGGACCATCTCGTCGGCGGCGAGGGCAACGGCTGGCGCGTCGCCATGGACCTGCTCGCCGCCGAACGCGGAGTCTCCACTCTGGCCCAACAGATCGGGTTCGAGGAGGAGTTGGAGCGCGTCATCCGGCACGCGGGAGCAGGCACCCTCGACCCCCTCCTCCGCGACCGGATCGTCCGCCAGTGGGCCGAGCTCCGCACGATGCGCTGGAACGCGCTGCGTACCCTCGGCGGCGACGGCCCCGCCGCCCCCAGCGTCGCCAAACTCCTCTGGGGCGGCTGGCACCAGCGTCTCGGTGAGCTCGCCATGGCCGTACGGGGCGCGGCCGGCGCGGTCGGGCCGTACGACTGGAGCGAGGAGCGGCCGTACGAACTCGACGCGCTCCAGCGGCTGTTCCTCTTCTCGCGGGCCGACACCATCTACGGCGGCTCCGACGAGATCCAGCGCACCATCATCGCCGAGCGCGTGCTCGGCCTGCCGAGGGAGGCCAGGGGCCAGTGAGAGGTGTTCTGTTCGACGGTACGCACGCACAGGTGGTCGACGACCTGGAGGTACGCGATCCGGGGCCCGGCGAGGTCCGGGTGGCGATCGCCGCCGCCGGGCTCTGCCACTCCGACCTCTCCGTCATCGACGGGACGATCCCCTTCCCCGTACCCGTGGTGCTCGGCCACGAGGGCGCGGGTGTCGTCGAGGCGGTCGGGGCGGGCGTCACCCATGTCGCCCCCGGCGACCATGTGGCGCTCTCCACCCTCGCCAACTGCGGTGCCTGCGCGGACTGCGACCGGGGGCGGCCCACCATGTGCCGCAAGGCGATCGGACGGCCCGGGCGGCCGTTCTCGCGCGGCGGCGCGCCCGTCCACCAGTTCGCCTCCAACTCCGCCTTCGCCGAACGTACGGTGGTCAAGGCCGTCCAGGCCGTGCGGATTCCCCCCGACCTGCCACTCGCCTCCGCCGCTCTCATCGGGTGTGCCGTCCTCACCGGCGTGGGCGCCGTACTGAACCGGGCCCGCGTCGACCGCGGCGACACCGTCGTCGTCATCGGCACCGGCGGCATCGGTCTCAACGTCCTGCAGGGCGCCCGGATCGCGGGTGCGCGGACCGTCGTCGCCGTCGACACCAACCCGGCGAAGGAGGCCGCCGCCCGGCAGTTCGGCGCCACCCACTTCCTGACGTCGGTGGACGGCGTACGGGAGGTCCTGGCGACCGGCGCCGACCACGTCTTCGAGTGCGTGGGCCACGTCGGGCTCGTCCGGCAGGCCGTCGACCTGCTCGACCGGCACGGCCAGGCGATCCTGCTCGGCATGCCCGCGCCGACCGCGGAGGCGGCGTTCGCGCCCGCCGCGATGTTCCTGGACAAGTCCATCCTCGGCTGCCGGTACGGGAGTTCACGGCCCCAGCACGACATCCCCCGGTACGCCGAGCTGTACCGCACCGGCGTCCTGCTCCTCGACGAGCTGGTGACGGAGACGTACCCCATCGAGGACTTCGCCAAGGCCGTCGACGACGCACGGCAGGGGAGGGTGGCTCGCGGGGTGCTGACCTTCTGAGGGCGGGGCGGCGGCAAGTGCCCCCGCCCCGGTAAGCGGTTGAAGCCGGCCCCGGACCGCGGGCTATCTTCAGCCCCATGAGCTATCGCGACCTCGCCACGCGCCCCATCCTGACCTGGGCACTTGTCGCCGTCGGGGCGCGTGCTCCGGTCGCGATGGCGCCGCTGGCCGTCGTTTTCATGGTCCGCGACCGGCCCGGCGGGTACACCCTCGGCGCTGTCCTCGCCGCCGTCTACGTACTCGGCGAGATCGTCGGCGCGCCCCTGCTCGGCACGCGGCTGCGCGCCGAGCGGGCGCGGCCGCACCTGGCGGCGGGGCTCGCGGGCGGGGCGGTCGGGTTCGCCGTGCTCGGCCTCGCCCACGACGCCCACCCGGTGGTGCTCGGCGCCGCCGCGTTCGTCGCCGGGGCCGCGCCCGCCGCGACCTCCGGGGGACTGCGCGCGATGCTCGCCGCGATGGTGCCCGAGCGGGCCGTCGCGCAGGCGGTCAGCGGCGAGTCGATGCTGATATTCGGCATCTGGTCGGTGACCCCGGCCGTCACCACCTGGCTTGCGCTGAGCGTCCGCCCGTACCTTCCGATGCTGCTCGCGGCCGGGCTGATGGCCGCCGCCGTCGCCGGGCTGTGGGCGCTGCCGCCGGGCTGGCAGGCCGACACCGCCGACCGGGGCGGCGAGCCGATGCGCCGGGTGCTGTGGCGGGCCTGGCCGGTGTACGTGACCGGCGCGGCCGGCATCTCCCTGCTGGCCCTCGCCGAACTCGTCCTGCCCGCCCTCCTGGAGCAGCGCGGTATCGCGCTCGGCTGGGCGGGCCCGCTGCTCGCCGGGTTCTCGGCCGGGTCGGCGGCCGGCGCCTTCGTGTACGGGCTGCGCTCGTGGCCCGGCGCCCTGCGCGCGCAGAGCCTGGTGCTGCTGCTCGCGGTCTCGGGGTGCGTGGCGCTCGTCGCGCTGCTGCCGGGCGCGGTCTGGCTCGCCGTGCTCCTGGTGCTCGCGGGCGTCCTGCAGGCCGGGGCGATGCTCACCCGCAACCTGCTGCTGCGCGAGGTGCTGCCGCCGAGTGCGCTGACCGCCGGGTACTCGGTGATGTACGCGGCCGTGGGTGCCGGTTACGCGGTCACCGGCACCCTCTCCGGAGTCCTGCTGCGCTCGGTGGCCCCGTCGACGGCGATCCTGGCCGGGGTGGGCCTCACGCTGCTGCTGACGGTGATCGGGGTGCTGCGCGAGCCCGCCCGCGACCCGGCGGCGGGCTCAGCCGCTCGCGGCGTCGCTTCCGGCGGCGCGGAAAGTACGCCGGTAGACGGTGGGCGGGACCCCGAGCGCAGCCTGTAGGTGCTGGCGCAGCGAGGTCGCCGTACCGAATCCGGCGTCGCGGGCGATCCGGTCCACGGACAGGTCGGTCGTCTCCAGCAGGTGCCGGGCGCGCTCGACCCGCTGCTGGGTGAGCCACTGCCCGGGGCTCAGCCCCGTCTCCTCGCGGAACCGGCGCGTGAACGTCCGTACGGACATCGCCTCCTGCTCCGCCATGTCCCGCAACTGGATCGGCTCGTCGAGGCGCCCGAGCGCCCAGGCACGGGCGGCGGTGGTCGTCGCCACCTGCGGCTGCGGCAGCGGGCGTTCGATGTACTGGGCCTGCCCGCCGTCCCGGTGCGGCGGCACCACGGTCCGCCGCGCCACCTCGTTGGCGACCGCCGCCCCGTGGTCGCGCCGCACCAGGTGCAGGCAGAGATCGATCCCGGCGGCGACCCCGGCCGAGGTCAGCACGTCCCCGTCGTCGACGAACAGCACGTCCGGGTCGACGTCGACGGACGGGAAGAGCCGCTGGAAGTGCTCGGCGTGCCACCAGTGGGTGGTGGCGGGCCGCCCGTCGAGGTACCCGGCGGCGGCCAGGACGTAGCTGCCGGTGCAGATGGAGACCATGCGCGTACCTGGCCGTACGTACGCGAACGCCCGCGCCAGCTCGTCCGTGAGCACACCCTCCTCGTACACCGGCCCCAGCTCGTGCGAGGCGGGCACGACCACGGTGTCCGCGAGGGCCAGCGCCTCGGGCCCGTTCTCCACGAGCACGGCGAAGTCGGCGTCGGTCTGCACGGGTCCGGGCGCCCGGACCGAGCAGGTGACGACGGAATACAGCGCCTCCCGCCCCTCGCCCCGACTCCGCGCCCGCCCGAAGATCCGCTGCGGAATCCCGAGCTCGAAGGGGAGCAGGCCGTCGAGGGCCAGGACGACTATGCGGTGGGGTTGGGGTTGGGGTTGGGGCGGGGCCATGGGCCGAGTGTAGGTGGCCCGATCCATTCGAACCACACCATCGGGCCATCTCGCTACTGCGGCTGCTGTCCCGTCTCCTCCGTCTCCTCCTGCTCCTCCTGCCGGGCCGCCGCGTCGAGGATCTCGTCCACGGTGACGACGATGATCCGGTCCCGCTCGGCGGGCCCGAGCGCCGGCGGCAGCGCGTCCTCCCGGATCAGCCGGTCCTGCACGTGCCGCACGATCACCTCGCGCCGGGGCGCGGTCGCCCTGCTCCTCAGATCGTTGTAGACGGTCCAGGCCAGGGTCCCGATGCTCACGATGAGCGCGCCGAGCGAGTTGAGGTCGGTGTACTGGCCGGGCCGGGTCGCGGCCCCGCGTGCGTACAGCGCGGCCTCCACGTCGTCGGGGAGCCCCGGATAGGTCTGCGCGGCGAGCCGCCGGGCGGCGGCACGGGCGCCGAGTTCGACGGGGTCGGTGATCGGGTCGGCCATGTGCGGGAGCCCTCCTGGGGTGGGGGTCAGTCGGTGGTGGGTGTGGGTGGGGGCGTGAGGACGTACTGGCGTACGGCGGTGGGGAGGGGGTTGCCGGTGACGGACTGCCAGGTCTGCTCCAGGGCGGGCATGCCCAGCGCTTCGGTCATCAGCCGCAGGCGCCAAGGGCCCTGCCCGGTCTCGGGGTGCGGGACCTCCTCGAACTGCGACACACATCTGACGGTCCACTCCAGGGCCGCGTCCGGCCGGTTCAGCTCTGCGGCCAGGAGCCCGAGCTGCCCGTATGTCACGGCCATGCCCGGCCGGTCGTCGAGGTCTTCCTTGATGGCGAGGGACTTGCGGAACCACTCCTCGGCCTCGGCCAGCCGCTTCCGGTGCTGGGCGGTGATCCCCAGTGCGTGGTAGCTGCTGGCCATGCCGGGACGGTTGCCGAGGTCTTCCTTGATGGTGAGGGACTTGCGGTACCACTCCTCGGCCTCCTCCAGCCGGCCTCTCAAGTGATGGACAGCGCCGAGCTGCTGATATCCGACGGCGATGGCCGTCCGGTCGCCGAGGGCCTCTTCGATGGCGAGGGACTTGTGGTACCACTCCTCGGCTTCCGTGAGCCGTCCTTGCAGTTGGTTGACGACGCCGAGCTGGTGGTAACTGCCCGCCATACCGGGCTGGTTGACCAGGTCCTCTTCGATGGCGAGGGACTTGTGGTACCACTCCTCGGCTTCCGTGAGCCGTCCTTGCAGTTGGCTGACGACGCCGAGCTGGTGGTAACTGCTGGCCATTCCAGGCCGGTTGCCCAGGTTCTCCTCGATGGTGAGGGACTTGTGGTAGAGCTCCTCGGTCTCGGCCAGGTGCCCGCGGTGCTGGGCGACCATGCCCAGTGCGTGGTAGCTGCGGGCCATACCGGCCTGGTTGCCGAGCTCCTCCTTGATGGTGAGGGACTTGTGGTACCACTCCTCGGCCTGCGTCATCCGGCCCCGCAACTGACTGACGATGCCGAGCTGGTGGTAACTGCCGGCCATGCCGGTCCGGTTGCCGAGGCCCTCTTCGATGGCGAGCGACTTGTGGTACCACTCCTCGGCCTCCTCCAGTCGGCCGCGGTGCTGGGCGACCATGCCGATCTGGTGGTAGCCGGTGGCGATGTTCTTGCGCTGCGCGGGACTGTCGGGGCCGGCCAGCAGGGCCTGGAGATGTGAGCGGTAGGTGCTTTCGGCCAGGTCGAGCCGGCCGGCCACCAGTTCCCGGTTGGCCTGTGACCCGGTGGCGTACGCCCAGAGGGCTCCGGCCGGAGTGCCCAGGTCGGGCGCGGTGCCCCCCGGCCCCTCCGCGGCCAGCCTCATACGGGCGGTCCAGCCGCGGGCCTCCTCGCCCAGGCCCCGCATGTCCCAGTAGCTGTCCAGAAGTTGGGCGATGAGCTGTGCGTGCTCCCACATGCACTGGTCGAGGGCGGAGCCGAGCATGCTCCCCAGCATCCGGCGGTGGGCGGCGATCAGAACCATGGCGAGCTGGGCGTGTTCACCGGCCAGCTGCTCACTGAGCCAGAAGCTGAAGGCGACGTGCGCGTCCAAGAGGGCTCGGACGGAAGCAGTGCGCTGCTCGCCGTACGCGTCGGCCGCCTGGGACTTCCAATGGGTGGCCAGATAGGCCGGCAACGCCGGATGGATGCGGTACATCCCGGACCACAGCGGTGTCAGCAGGCCCAGGGCCGACGCCCGGCCGAGCAGCCGCCCCCACTCCTCGACGGTGCGGCCGCTGAACGGCTCGGGCACCCCGTTCATGACCGAGAAGCCCCCGAGCACATTCGCGTCCGCCACCCCGTGCAGCAAACTCAACACGGTCATCGCACGCTGATCCTCCGGCGCCAGATGATCGAAGGAGTACGCGATACTCGCGGCCAGCGAAGTGGTCCGGCCGCCATGGCCGTTCCCCGGCAGCGCCTTCACGCCCCGCAGCCCGTCGAGCAGATCGGCCGCGCTCGTGGTGTCCAGATGCGGCAGCACCAGCCGCATGCTCAGCGGATGCCCGTCCAGCCACTGCATCACCTCGCCGAACGCGCGCGACTCGCGGGTCTTGCGCGTGTGCGGGTACGGGGCGAGCAGCTGCTCGGCGTACTGGGTGGCCTCCTCGGTGTCCAGGCCGTCGACCCGGATGCGACGGATTCCCTCGCCCAGCCAGTCCTCGTCGGAGCGGCTGGTGATGACGACCGAGGCGCGGCTGTCACGGGCCAGGCGGGACAGGAACGCACGCATCTCGCCCTGCTCGCGCTCCGGCAGCGGCGGCGTCGCCTGCCCCGGGTCCGGCATGGCCCGTACGGATTCGAAGTTGTCCCACAGCAGCAGGACGCGCCGGGTCCTCAGGGCCCGCTCGACCGCCTCCTGGCGCTGCGCGGCGTCCAGCAGGACGAACTGGGTGTCGAACTTCTCCCCGAAGACGCGGCGCCCGATCGCGTTGACGACGCCGTCGAGGCCGAACGAGGCCACGCCGGGCTCGAAGGAGTGCCAGATCACCCACTCCGGCCGGTCGACCGCGCCCGTGTCGCGGCACCAGCGGCCGAACGCCTTGGCCAGCTCCGTCTTGCCGGTCCCGCCGGGGCCGTGCAGGACCACGACGCGCTGCAGTCGGGCGGCGACGTCCAGCCGGTAGAACAGCGCGTCGCGGCCGATGAACTCGCCCTCCGGGGCGAGCTCCTGGCCCGGTCCGGCCTCCTGGACGCCCTCGGGGCGGCGACGGATCGCGTCGAGGATTCCGTCGAGCGACTCCTCCGACTCGCGCTCGGTGCGCAGCCCGGGGAAGCGCACCTCGCTGCGGGTGTAGAAGACCGGCACCATCCAGTCGTCCAGCGGCAGCATCCCCTTGAGGGAGGGCCGTTCGTCGTTCAGGGCGAGCCGCCGGCGCCCCGCCGCGACCGCCTCGGCCATGCGGTCGCCGGCGAACAGCCGCTCGTAGAAGGCGGCCATGAACTCGGACGCGGCCACCGCGTACACGCTGTACGCCATCGCCACCACCGAGGCCACGCCCTCCTGCATCAGCCGGGTGGCCACCGCCGCCTCGACCTGGGAGCCGACGACCGCCGACTGGCAGGCGTTGAGGACCACCACCGGCACCTGCGCCCCGGCGAGAACCTGCGCCACCCGGCCCGCGGGCACCAGATCGCTGCCGCCGCCGGTCTTCTCGAACGCCAGCATCCCCTGGGGGCCCGACTGCTGGAACATCATCGGGCCCCAGCCGCCGGAGGCCGGTGGGCGGCCGAAGACGCCGTGGCCGTCGAAGTGCACCACCTGGAACGGCTCGCCGTCCTCGCGCGCCCGCGTCAGCACCTCCTCCAGTCGCTTCAGGGTCGGCGGCCGCAGCACCACGAGGTCCACGCTCCCGCGCACCGCCTCCAGGCGGCGCAGCAGCGGCCGGGCGATCATCTGGTAGCCGACGTCCGCCTCGCCGTCCGGCCGGGAGATCACCATCAGCACCCGCAGACGCGAGCCCGGAACGGTGAACACGTGCCGTGTGTCGGCGGTTTGGAGGCTGCGGGAGACCGCCACCTGGTCGAGTGCGATCGGGACCGGGCGCGCCGGGTCGGCCATCAGCTCCCAGGGCAGGCCCAGCCGCTCAGCCGATCCCGACCGCAGCACGATCTCCAGCTGCCCGCCCCGCGTCCGCGCCTCGGTGTACGCCTGCTTCGCCTCGGCCGTGGCGAAGAGCGCCGAGAAGATCCGGGCGCCCCACTCCGGCAACTGCGCGGCCACGCGCGGCCCGCGCTGCTCGTACACGCCGAACGGCATCCGCAGATACTGCTCCAGATACCACCGCAGGTCCGCCATCTCCTGCTCGTCCAGCGGCCACACCAGTTCGACCGGCTCCCCGGCCGGTCTGGGGGAGTGCTCCGCGGCGGGCCAGGACGACACCTGCACCCGGCCGTCGTCCCGCAAGTCCACCAGCAGCCGTTCGGTAAGCGGCTCGGCCATGGCCCACCCCCCATGATCACCACGAGTGGGTCCCCGGCCACTCAGTGTGAGTGTGAGGATAGACAATCCGGCCTCGTCGCGTGGCCGAACCCGGTGGCCGGATCCCTGACCGTTACCTGGCCGGATCCCTCACCGGATCCCTCACCGGATCCCTCACCGGATCCCTCACCGGATCCCTCACTGGATCTCTCGCCGGATCCCTCGCCGACCTCGTGGCCCGATCCCTGCGAACCATGGCTATCCAGCCACTCGTACGGGGAGAACCGCCCCGCCAAGCTGTCGGCATGTCCCAGACAACCGATGCCGCCGCCCCGGGCGGGCAGCAGGCCGCCCCCTTCCCGCGGCCCCGGCCCGCCCGCCGCTTCCACCGCGCCTGGTTCGTCGCCGCCGTCGCCTTCGTGACGATCATCGGCGCGGCCGCCTTCCGGTCGCTGCCGGGGCTGCTCATCGATCCGCTGCACGACGAGTTCGGCTGGTCGCGCGGCACGATCGGGGCGGCGGTCTCGGTGAACCTCGCGCTGTACGGGCTCACCGCGCCCTTCGCCGCCGCGCTGATGGACCGGTACGGCATCCGCCGGGTCGTGGCCGTCGCGCTGACGGTGATCGCGTCCGGGGCCGGACTCACCGTCTTCATGGACTCCGCCTGGCAGCTGATGCTCTGCTGGGGCCTGCTCGTGGGGCTCGGCAGCGGCTCGATGGCGCTGGCGTTCGCCGCGACCGTCACCAACCGGTGGTTCACGGTCCGGCGCGGCCTGGTCACCGGCATCCTCACCGCCGCGTCCGCCTCCGGGCAGCTGATCTTCCTGCCGGTCCTGTCGTGGCTGGTGGAGCACCACGGGTGGCGCCCGGCGTCCGTCACCGTCGCGCTCGCCGCCCTCGCGGTGGTGCCCTTCGTGTGGCTGCTGCTGCGCGACCACCCGGCGGACGTGGGGCTCGCGCCGTACGGCTCGGACACGTATGTCGAGAAGCCCGCGCCCGTCCCCGGCGCCGCCGCCCGCGCGCTGAAGGTACTGGTCTCGGCCGTCCGCACCGGACCGTTCTGGCTGCTGGCGGGCACCTTCGCGATCTGCGGCGCGTCCACCAACGGCCTCATCCAGACGCACTTCGTGCCCGCCGCGCACGACCACGGCATGCCCGTCACGGCCGCCGCCGGACTGCTCGCCGTCATCGGCGTCTTCGATGTGGCCGGCACGATCTTCTCCGGCTGGCTCACCGACCGCTTCGAGTCCCGGCGCCTGCTCGCCACGTACTACGCGCTGCGCGGCATCTCGCTCCTCTTCCTGCCGATGCTGCTCGCGCCCTCCATCCATCCGCCGATGCTGTTCTTCATCGTCTTCTACGGCCTGGACTGGGTCGCCACCGTCCCGCCGACGCTCGCGCTCTGCCGGGAGCACTACGGCGAGGACAGCGCCATCGTCTTCGGCTGGGTGCTCGCCTCCCACCAGGTGGGCGCGGCCCTCGTCGCCTTCCTCGGCGGCCTGGCGCGCGACACCTTCGGCTCGTACGACATGGTCTGGTACGGCTCGGGCGCGCTGTGCGCCGTGGCGGCGCTGATGGCCCTGGTGATCCGGCGCCCCGGCACCGGCGCCCGGACCGCGCCTTTGGCGGAACCCGCGGCGGCGTGATCCCCTCTTCCTTCGGAAGGGGGCCGAATGAAGCCGAGGAACGTGCCGGGCGCGGTGGCGGTGGCGGGGCTGCTGTGTGCCGTACTGGCGGGGTGCGGGACCGAGAAGGCGGGGAGCGCGGCCGAGGGGCGGGCCGCGTCGCCGTCGTCGAGCGCCGCCGCCGGGCAGCCGTGCCCGCCCGACGAGACGACGGAGCGGGGGTCCGGGGCGCCGGACGAGACGACGGACGAGACCACGGATGAGACGTCCGGTCCGTCCACCGACGAGACCACCGACGACGGCGACGGGACCCCCGAGCCGCCGACAGACGAGGACACCGGGGCTTCGCAACCGCCCACCGATGAGACGACCGACGAGACCACCGACGACGACGCGGGTGACCCCGGGCCGCCCACCGAGGGCACCGACCCGCCCTGTCTGCCCGCCGGGTGGTTCGACATGACCCAGGAGTTCACCGACTACTACGGCAAGCACCTCACCAAGGCCGACGACGGGATGTGGCCCTTCCTGGTGGCCGCCCGGCTGAGGCAGGAGGGCGACTCGGTCAGGGCGATCGTGACAGTGAACTTCATCCCGTCCGGCGGTGACGACTGGGAAGGCCGCCGGATCGCGGCGGTGTTCGCCCTGTGGCGCCACGAGGCGTACGGGGACAAGGGGAAGCTGCGGATCGAGACCCGCAGCGGCGGCGAGGTCTTCGAGCAGGCCTGGTGAACGCGGGGCCGCCCGTCGCCGTCAGGCGCTGAACCGCCCGAACCGCCCCCGGTGGAACAGCAGCGGCTCCCCCTCCGCCGTGCCGCCGAGCGCCTCCACCCGGCCCACCACGATCAGGTGGTCCCCGCCCGTGTGGACGTTCTGGATGCGGCAGTCCACCCAGGCCGGTACGCCGTCGAGGCGGGGGGAGCCGGTCACGGGGGCCGCGTCGTAGGGCACTCCCGCGAACTTGTCGGCGCCGCTCACCGCGAACGCCCGGCACAGCGGCCCCTGTCCGGCCCCCAGGATGTTCACGCAGAACGTGCCCGCGCGGGCGATGCGCGGCCAGGTCGTCGACGTACGGCCCACCATGAAGACGACCAGCGGCGGGTCGAGGGAGAGGGAGGCGAAGGACTGGCAGGCGAAGCCGGTAGGGCCGGCCTCGTCCTGAGCCGTGACGACCGTGACGCCGGTGGCGAAGTGGCCGAGGACGCCGCGGAACTCGGCGGGGTCGACGGGCAGCCGCTCGTCGTCCCGTACGGCCCGTAAGTCGGGCCTGGGCAGCGCCTCGACGGGCTCGGCGGGGGCCGTGGCCACCGCGCCGACGGACCGCAGGTATCGGACGACGGTCGCCGCCATCCCTTCGTGTCCCATCATGTTCCCCATTGAAACTGACGGATCGTCAGATCGGAACCCTCAAGGACCCTGCAAACGGCCCGTCGAACCGGCCCGTCGAACCGGCCCGTCGAACCGGCCCGTCGAACCGGCCCGTCGAACCCGCCCGTCGAACCCGCCCCGAACCAGACCTGCGAGCCGGCCCTGCGACCCCTCACAAACCCCGGTACTTGGGCGTCCTGCGCTCCACGAAGCTCGCCACGCCCTCCTGGGCGTCCCGCGTCGCCATGTTGATCTCCTGGGCCGCCGCCTCCGCCGCGAACGCGGTCGTACGGTCGGTGTCCAGGGACGCGTTCACCAGCTGCTTGGCGAGGGCGAGCGAGCGGGTCGGGCCCGCCGCGAGGCGCTCCGCCCACTCCCGTGCCACGGCGGGCAGTTCGCCGTCCGGCACCACCCGGTTGACCAGCCCCAGGCGCTCGGCGTCCGCCGCCGCCACCGCGTCCCCGAAGAACATCAGCTCCTTGGCGCGCTGCGGCCCCACAAGCCGGGGCAGCAGATACGCGCCCCCGCCGTCCGGGACGAGCCCGCGCCGTACGAACACCTCGATGAACCGGGCCGACTCGGCGGCGAGCACCAGGTCGCAGGCGAACGCCAGATGCGCGCCGATGCCCGCCGCCGTGCCGTTGACGGCGGCGATCACCGGCTTCTCGCAGTCCAGCACGGCCGCGACGAGCCGCTGGGCGCCGAGGCGGATGGTGCGGGCCACGTCACCGGCGACCCGCTCACCGGCCACCGCGCCGCCCCTGAGGTCGGCGCCCGCGCAGAACCCCTTCCCGGTCGCGGTGATCACGACGGCCCGGACGGCCGGGTCGGCGCTCGCCCCGTCGAGGAGCGCGATGATCCGCTCCCGCTGCTCCCAGGTCACCGCGTTCATGGCCTCGGGCCGGTCGAGCGTGATCCACGAGACCCCGCTGTCAGTGGTGTGGCGTACCGTCTCCGCAAGGGGACGGAGTCCCCCCGAAGCAGCAGGGCTCATGAGCACACCACCAGCGCGTCCAGCGCCACCGCGCCCTGACCGCGCTCCAGCACCATCAGCGGGTTGATGTCCAGCTCCGCGAGCTCGCCGCCGAGTTCGAGGGCCATCCGCTGCACCCGCAGCACCACCTCCACCAGCGCGTCCACATCGACCGGCGGCCCGCCCCGTACACCCGCCAGGAGCGCCCGGCCGCGCAGCTCGCCGAGCATGTCGCGGGCCTGCTCCTCGCCGAACGGCGGTACGCGCACGGCCGCGTCGCCCAGGACCTCCACCAGGACCCCGCCCAGGCCGACGGTCACGGTCGGCCCGAACAGGGCGTCGTGGGTGACGCCGACGACCATCTCCACACCCCGCGCGACCATCTGGCAGACGAGCACGCCGTCCAGCTCGACGCCCTCGTACCGGGCGATGTCGGTGAGCTCGCGGTAGGCGTCCCGCACCTGGCTCGCCGAGGTCAACCCGACCTTGACCAGGCCGAGTTCGGTCTTGTGAGCGAGCCGGGTGCCCGATGCCTTCATCACCACCGGGTAGCCGACCTGGCCCGCCGCCCGCACGGCCGCGGCGGCGCTGGTCACCAGCTGCTCGCGCGGCACCCGGATCCCGTACGCCCGCAGCAGCTGCTTCGCCGCGTGCTCGCTCAGCTGCTGGCCCGGCCGCATCAGCGCCTGGGCCTTGCGGAACGACGGCGAGGGAACGCGCGGCGCCTCGTCGAAGGGTGAGCGGTAGGAGGAGGTGAACCGGTGGTGGGCCAGGTAGGCGCGGACGGCGCCTATGCAGTTGGAGAAGGTACGGAAGGTGGCGACCCGGGAGGAGCCGAGCAGCGTCTCGCGGTAGGCGGCCTCGGTGCCGACCGGCGACCCCCACACCACGCACACCAGCTTGCCGGTGTGCTCCGCCGCCTCCACCAGGTCCCGCGCCAGCTGGTCGCTCATGGGAGGGAACGGCCCGGTGATCGGGCAGATCAGGACGCCGACGGCGGGGTCGTCGAGGATCGCGTCGATGATCTTCCGTCCGCGCCAGTCGCCCACCGGGTGGCCGCCGTTGTCCACGGGGTTGGCCACATTCAGATACGGCGGGATCCACTCGTGCAGCTCGGCCTGCTTGGCGTCGGAGAGCGTGGGCAGGGTGAGTCCCGCCGCCGTCGCCAGGTCCGCGAAGTGGGCGCCGGTGCCGCCCGAGATCGAGTAGACGACGACCCCGTCGGCCACCGGCGGGCGGGCCCGCGCCAGCAGGGCCGAGGTGTCCTGGAGCTCGTCGAGCCCGTTGACGCGGATCACCCCGTACTGCCGCATCGCCGCGTCGACCACCTGGTCCGCGCCGGTCAGCTTGCCGGTGTGGGAGGCGGCGGTGCGCGCTCCGGTCTCGGTGCGGCCGACCTTGACCGCCACCACGGGCACCCGCGCCCGCGCCGCCCGGTCGGCGGCGAGCAGGAAGGAGCGCCCGTCCTTGAGCCCCTCCAGATAGCAGGCGATGGCCCCGACCTCGGGGCGCTCGGCGAAGTACGAGATGAAGTCGGCGGTCTCCAGGTCGGCCTCGTTGCCGGTGGGCGCCCAGTGGGAGAGGCGGATGCCCAGCTCCTGGAGGGCGAACAGGGGGCGGCCCTGGTGGCCGGACTGGGTGATCAGGGCGATCGCGGGCCCCTCCAGGTCGTCCCGGAAGCGCTCGAAGGCGTTGAGGTTGGTGTTGGGGCCGAGCAGCCGCACCCCCGAGCGCTGTACGGCGGCGGCGAGCCGCTCCTGGGCGGCGGCGCCGTCCTCGCCGGTCTCGGCGAAGCCGGCGGCGAAGGCGACCGCGAACTTCACCTTTCCCTCGGCCAGTTCGTCGATGAGGGGGAGCGGGTCACCGACAAGCAGCACCGCCAGGTCCACCTGCTCGGGCAGGTCCGCGACGGACGCGCAGCAGGGCAGGCCGAAGACGGAGTCCCGGGTGGGGTGCACGGGGTGGACGCGGGCGCCCACCCGCTCGGCCCAGGCGATCAGCTGGCGGGTGATCCCCGTGTTGGGGCGCCCCTCGGCGTCGGAGGCGCCGACGACGGCCAGCGACTCGGGCCGGAAGAACCGGTCGAGGTCGGGTACGGGCGCGTACAGTGGCCGGCCGCTGACGTCCAGATCGCCCTCGGCTGCGGCGGTGCCGTGGACGGCGCCGGGCCGGGGCTGCTCGCCGCAGGCGACCACCCGTGCGCGGAAGTCGGTCGTGAGGGTGCCGTGAGTCGATCCAAGCATCGTTCCGCCCGCTCCTGGTCGATGGCCAACATGGCTGTTGCGCAACTGGCTGGTAACTGACGCATAGTCAGATTACAGACCTGACGACCAGTCAGGAACCGTCGTGCGGGCAAAGGCTCACCGAAGGCTCCGGGACATGCGGAGGTCCGGCCGAGTACGTTTCCCGTACCCGCCCGGGGGGCGCCTACCCGTCACCATTGCGCCAACTACGGCGTGCGCGGGTGGTGGTGGAGGGGCGTATCAGTGACGGGGCCCATCGGCCTCAGTGGCGCGCGACCGCCTTGGCGATCTTCCCGGCGTCGATGGCCAGCTCGCGGAACATGCCGCTGATGGGGTTGGTGAACCCGGTGAAATAGAGGCCGGGGGCGGTGGGCGCGGTGTGGCCGCCGTGGACGGTGGGGCGGCCCCGGCTGTCGAGCACGCCCAGCTCCCCGACCAGGCCCTCCAGGGCCCGCCGGTAGCCCGTGGCCGCGATGACGGCCTCGGGCGAGATACGGGTGCCGTCGGCCAGGACGACCTTCGCGCCCTCGAACGAGTCGAGTGCCGCGACCGGCTCCACCCGCCCCGACTGCACGGCCGCGATCAGACCCACGTCCTGTACGGGGATGGCGCCTTCGCGTACGCGCGCGTAGAGGCCGGTCTCCGGCCTGGGCAGCCCCTTGTCGGAGAGGTCGGGCACGCTGAGGCGGGCCACGGCCCCGGCCGCCCGGTCCACCAGCGGCACCGGCAGCCGCCGCACCAGGATGCCGGAGGCCTGGGCGGGCCAGCCGGCGGTCGAGCGGCGCAGGATGTGCGGCGCGGTGCGCACGGCGAGCCGCACCCGTCCGGCCCCGCCCTCGACCAGGTCGACGGCGATCTCCGCGCCGGTGTTCCCACTGCCGACCACGAGGACGTCCTTGCCCGCGTACGGGGCCGGGTTCCGGTACTGCCCGGCGTGCAGCAGGGTGCCGGTGTACGCGTCGGCGCCGGGCCACTCGGGAAGGTACGGGGTGTGGTTGTACCCGGTCGCCACCACGACCGCCCGCCCGGTCAGCCGCCGCCCGCCGGTCGCGTGCAGCAGCCAGCTGTCCCCCTCGGCGCGCTCGACCCGCGAGACCTCGACGCCGGTGACGATCTCCAGCTCGTGGACCTGTGCGTACTTCTCCAGATACCGCACGACGTCGGCCCGGGCGACCCAGCGACCGAACGAACGGGGCATCCTGAGCCCCGGCAGCGCGGACAGGCGCCGGGTGGTGTGCAGCCGCAGCCGGTCGTAGTGGTGGCGCCAGGAGTCCCCGACGGCATCGGCCTTCTCCAGTACGACGGCCCGTACGCCCCGGCCGCGCAGCGCGGCAGCGACGGCGAGCCCGCCGGGGCCGGCGCCGATGACGTAGACAGGGCGGGTGGGGTCGTTGGTGGCCATGGGAACCGAGCGTAACGACGCAGCCACTTGATGGGTCTCGGTCAAGACCTGAATCGGTTACGAATCGATTACGCTCCGGAGTTTGCCGGGGTGGGTGGTGCCGGGCCTCTTGCGTGGGACGACACGGTCCGCTGAACTGACGTACCGTCAGAATCGGTTGGGCCGATCGGCCGATCGGTTGGACCGGTTGGACCTGTTGGATCTGTCGATGAGGGGGCCTGCGGATGGACTCGGTCTGGCTCAGCGGCGCCGAGTGGGTCGCCGTCCTGCGGATCGGCCTGGGCCTGTGGTGGCTGGAGAGCTGGCGCCACAAGGACAAGAAGGCCTGGTTCGAGCGCGGCACCGGCATCGCCTGGGCGGCGGACGTGGCCGCGAAGCACCGCTGGGAGGCGGTCCGCAGCGGCTTCGCGGTCGTGGTGAAGCCCCGGCCCCGGACGATGGCGTACGTGGTGGTGTACGCGGAACTGGCCCTGGGCCTGGGCCTGGTGGCGGGCCTGCTCACGCCGGTTGCGCTGATGGGCGGCCTGGTCCTGAACCTGCTCTACCTGATCCTCATGATCCACGACTGGGCCGAGCAGGGGCAGAACGCGATGATGGCCCTGGTCTCGCTGGTCGCGCTCTTCGCGATGTCGTGGCAGACGTGGTCGCTTGATCATGCGATCGGGTGGTTCTGATGACGCGTCCTGATGCGGCGAGGCCGGCTGCCGGGGCCCTTGGCGCAGCCGCGCCTCCCGATGCCGCGACCCCTGAGATCGATGCCTTCACGCGCGCGTACTGGGACGCGGCCGCCGAGGGCCGCCTCCTGATCCGCCGCTGCGGGGCGTGCGGGCGGGCACATCACTATCCGCGCGAGTTCTGCCCGTACTGCTGGAGCGAGGACGTGACCTGGGAGCAGGCGAGTGGCCGGGCCTCGCTCTACACCTGGTCGGTGGTCCACCGCAACGACCTGCCCCCGTTCGGCGCCCGGGTCCCGTACACGGCGGCGGTGGTGGACCTGGCGGAGGGCCCGCGCATGATGACGGAGGTGGTGGGGTGCGGGGAGGAGCGGCTGCGGATCGGGTTGGAACTGGTGGTGGATTTCAGGGGCGGGGAGGTGGCGGTGCCGGTGTTCCGGGCGGCGACCTCGTAGGGGCGCGGGGGTGGTGGCGGGACCGGCGTTCCGGGGTGCTTGTTCAGGGGGGGGGGGGGGAGTGGCAGGACCGGCGTTCCGGGGTGCTTGTTCAGGGGGCGCGGGGCTGTGACATTCGCGGCTCCACCGTGTGGGCGCGATCAGCCCCCACCGGCCCGCAGGTAAACATGGGGCCAGGGGGGGCGCGGGGCTGTGACATTCGCGGCTCCGCCGTGTGGGCGCGATCAGACCCCACCGGCCCGCAGCCGAACGACGACCCCTACGGCCACAGCAACTCCCGCACCCACACCGCCCCCTCGCGGCGGTACCGCAACCGAACATGCCGCCGCCGCGCGTCCCCCTGAAAGAACTCGACCTCCACGGGGTCAAGGACGTACAGCGTCCAGGTGGGCACGGGGGCATCCGGCGAGGCCGCAGCCCGCGCCCAGGCGCTCTCCGACGCGACCGCGAGCTCCGGGACGGACCCCAGCACCTCGCTCTGGTGCCCGACGAGGGCGGCGGCAAGCGCCCCGGTCGACCGGGCATGCAGATCGGCCTGGGCGGCCTCAACGCCCGCCGGGGCCACCGAACCGCGTACCCGTACCTGACGCCCCACGGCGGGCCAGTAGAACCCGAGCGCGGCCGACGGACAGGCGGCGAGCTGGCGCCCCTTCGCGCTGGTGGAGTGCGACCCGAAGCGCCACCCACCCGCATCGGCCCCGTGCAGCATCAACGTACGAACGTCGGGCCGCCCTTCACCGTCCACAGTCGCGAGCGTCATCGTGTGCGGCTCGGCCTGTCCCGCGCGCCCCGCGTGCATCAGCCACTCCTGGAAGAGTGGTACGGGCTCGTCGGGCGCGGCCTCCGGGTCGAAGTGCGGCAGCTCGACGTCCCAGACGCGCAGGGTGAGCAGATACTCCTGGAATTCCATGCGCAGATTGTCGCCCGGCACCCGGCACCCGGCACCCGGCGCGCTCACGCCCTCCGCGCGAGCCACTCCTCACGCGTCAGGGCGTACTCGACGTCCCCGTGCTCATCGCCCTCGACGGAGTAGGGCCACTCCTCGAAGTACGTGCGTACGTATGTGAGCCCGCACGTCTCCATGACGTGCCGGGACCGGTCGTTCACGTACATCGTGTTGCCGGTGATGCGCGCGTAACCCAGCTCCCCGAACCCCTTCTCGATGAGCGCGAGCGCGCCCTCGCGCGCGTACCCCTTCCCCCAGGCCGCCCTCCGCAGCCGGTACCCGAGGTCCGCGTGGTCCGGCGGGGCGTTGAGCCCGGGGCGCAGACAGTGCCACCCGATGAACTCGCCGGTGTCGCGCAGATGCGTCGCCCAGAAGCCCTTGTCCCCCGGCAGCATCCGCGCGAACGACTCGGCCCGGATCTCGTCCCGGGTCATGGGGCGGCCCCCGGTGAGGTACCGCATGACCTCCGGGTCGCTGTCGAGCTCGACGACGAGGTCGAGGTCGGCGTCGGTGTCGGTGAAGGGGCGGAGGGTGAGGCGGTCGGTGGTCAGGAAGGGGGGTGGTGTGGGCATGGGGGTGATTGTCGGGGGGTGGGGGCGCGAGGGCTACTGGATTAACGGCTCTTCCCCGCTCGAAGCGAACCACGAACGAATGGTGGCATCCCGCGCCAAAAGGCCTTTCTTGGAAGTCAATCTCGGGGTGCGAAGAGAGATGGAAGTGGAACGTTCTATTCCAGCTCAAATGTTGATCAACTCATTTCATATTCCAAACTCTCTCCCCTACGGTTCAGGCCATGCCCGGGGAATCCGGTCACGCCAGTCCTTACTGGGTTCGACTGTCTAGGTGAATGGTAAACATTTATGCGTAAGTTTTCGAAAATTCGCGCTGCGATGGTCATGGCGTCGGTGCCGGTGATCCTGGCGGCCGTCTCCACCCCCGCCTCGGCCTAGGAAGACATTGTCTGGCGCAACAAGGCAACGGGTGGTTGTCTCAGGGTCTATAACGACACCGGTATCGACACCGACGCCGGGGCCTGGGTGCACTGCTTCGACCCGCACAAGGCCCTGAGCCCCAAGTGGGACGACTCGCAGAGCAATCTCGAAAACGCGGACGGCGCCTACAAGATCACGACCAGAAACACGTTCTTCTATGGCCGCTGCCTCGCCAGCTGGTACGCCGGTTCCAACGGTAAGGGCAGGGTCTATATCGAGCCCTGTTCCAGCCCGGCAAATTACTACCAGCAGTGGTACGAGAAGTGGACGGGCGACGGCATGCGGCTCGTAAACCGGCAGGCCGGCCTGTGCCTCGACAGTAATGGCGATGGCGAGGTCTACACCCTCCAGTGCAATGGCGGAAATTACCAGGTCTGGCAGTAATTCCCCTCTGGGAACTGGAAATCCGCCCTGGGGCGTGAGGGCTCACTCACGCCCCAGGATCAGCGTTCCCGACGAGCAGAACCAGCCGCCCGTGCCCGAGGCGACGGCGAGCCCGGGGAGGCTGCCGCCGGGTCTGCGCACCTGGCCCGGGCCCGCCTCGCCGCGCAGCTGCCGTACGGCCTCGACGATGAGGAACAGCCCTCGCATGCCGGGATGGCAGGCGGAGAGGCCGCCGCCGTCGGTGTTGACGGGCAGCGCTCCGTCCCTCAGTAGTCGCCCCTTCCCGACGAAGGCGCCCCCTTCCCCCTTCGCGCAGAACCCAAGATCTTCGAGAGTCACGAGGGTCATGTACGTGAAGGCGTCGTAGATCTCCGCGAGGTCGATGTCACAGGGGCGCACTCCGGCCCGCTCGAAGGCGATGCGGCCCGAGACGGCGGCCGGGGAGACGGTGAAGTCGTCCCACTCGGACATCGTGGTGTGGGAGACGGCCATGCCCGAACCCAGCACCCAGACGGGGTCCTTGGCGGTGTCGGGCACGTACTCCTCCGCCGCGAGCAGCACCGCGCAGCCGCCGTCCGAGCGGATGCAGCAGTGCAGCTTGGTGAACGGGTCGGCGATCACCGGCCCGGACAGGACGTCGTCGACGGTGATGGGGTCGCGGAACATCGCGTCGGGGTTGGTCGCGGCGTTGGCGCGCGCCTGCACGGCGATCTCGGCGAGCTGCTCGACGGTGGTGCCGTACTGGTGCATATGGCGGCGTGCGGCCATCGCGTACTTCGAAATGAGGGTGTGGCCGTAAGGAACTTCGAATTGCAGGGGTCCACGCCCGCCGAACGATAGATTCGATGTCCTTCGCCCGGCTTTGATGTCGGCGCGGGCGGTCGAGCCGTAGACGAGGAGTACGGCGTCGGCGTGCCCGGCGGCGATCGCGTCCACGGCGTGGGCGGCCATGACCTCCCAGGTGGCGCCGCCGACGCCGGTCGAGTCGACCCAGGCCGGCTTCAGCCCCAGGTACTCGGCGACTTCGACCGGCGCGAGCGTACCGAGCCCTGCCGAGCCGAACCCGTCGACGACGCTCCGGTCGAGCCCGGAGTCCGCGAGTGCCCTGCGGGCGGCTTGGGCGTGCAGGGCGTACGGGGTCGCGTCGTCGACGCGGCCGGTGTCGGAGAGGGCTGCGCCGACGATGGCGACGCGGCGGGGGTGGGAGCGCGTGTGGGCTGCTGCCATGAATCTGACGGTACATCAGTTTTGAATCCCCACCCCGCCCCTTCCCGAAAGTCCTCGCCGGACGGCTTGGTTGGTGGGGGCGGGATTTGCCTGCGGATGGGTGGGGCTGGTCGCGCCCACGCGGCGGCCGTGGCTCCTACGCTGCCGCCAGGTCCAGGTTCTCGCAGACTTCCTGAATCGTGGGTCGGTCGGCCGGATAGCGGCGCATCATCTCCTTCACCACCGTGCCCAAGGTGCCCGGTAGGTTGATCAGCCGATGGGGCTTGTCCACGATGGCTTGCCGCTGGTCCTTCCGATCGGCGTCGTCCGGGTAGGGGACGTGCCTGCGGCCGGTGGCGGAGATGAACAACGAAGCGCCCAGTGCGTATACGTCCGCCTCTTTCGTGGGCACAGCCGTGCCGCTCGCCAAGACACTCTGTGAGATCTCCGGGGCCTCGTAGTGGACCAGGCAGCCTCGGTACTCGAAGTCGTAGATCTCGGGGATCTCACCACCCTGCGCCAGCCCCAGGTCGATGAGAGCGGTCCTGGCAGGTCCGATGACGAGATGGTTAGGCTGCACGTCGCCATGCACCCAGCCACGTTCGTGCAGGTTGGCCAATGCGGCGGCACACGACAGCGCCTCGCCGATGCTGGGGGCCGCCGGCCCGTTCGCCTGCCGGTGGGGCTCCCACAGGGCATAGAGGGACTGGCCCTCTTGCCATGGCTGAGCGCTCCATGTGCCCTTCTCCCATTCCCCGAACAGAACCTCTTCGGGGTCAATCAGTTGCCGAAGAATGGTGGCTTCACGGGCAGGCGCCAACGCCGTCCATGAGTGTGTCTGGCTGGGGTAGCCCAGTTTGACCGCGGCGCGACCGGTGGGCGTCCGCACATCCCACACCGTGGAGCCACGCCGGTTGGTAACGAGCGTCTGGGACAGGGGCGTTACGGCACCCTGGACATGATCAGGAATCTCGAATGGCCCGTTGCCGGTCATCGACCAGTCCTCTCAATGGCAGGGGCCGACCCCCCGGGCAGAGATCGGCCCCTCAGATCAGGGGAGACTACTAGCGGCTGTGGTAGTCGCGCCCGTCGTCCGAGTCGCCCGTCGGCGGGTTGGGATCGCCGCCGTCGCCGCCGTCGTCGCCGTTGCCGCCACAGAAGGTGGCCTTGCGCTTCAGTGCTTCCCTGAGTGTCACTTTCGTGTCTCCTCATGGTGTCCGGCTGGGGGCTGCCCCCAACCGTCGTGCACTTGCTGACCCGCTCGGTGCGGGCGTCGTGCCCGCCCCTGCCGGAGCCCCTGGGCAAACGGGTGGGTCGGACTCGGCAGGGGCGGAGTCCGGGGCTGGGTCAGGGTGGGGGCGCTGCACATCCGGGCCCCGGTCGGCGCCACCGTCCGTGACTGATGGCACGCCGGGGCCCAGAACACCCCCACGACTTGTCCAGGCACAGGGGAAGGCCCGGATGTTCCTACGAGACGCAGGGGAGCCTTGGGACTACTTCTGAGACGGGGAGCCGCAACCGCGCATCGGCTTGTGCAGCTCAACTGACCGGCAGGCTTCCGCGCAGTTCCCCGTGCCCCCGGGGGGGATGAACCATACGAAGGACTCACTCCGTCCCGCAGGCCAAGTAGGGAACCTTGGTGGCTCAGCCGAGATACGGCCGATCCTGGTGCTCCAGGTAGTGCGTGAGCCGTAGCCGCTGCGTGTGGTGCATGGGCAGCATGTCGAAGTCACCGGGGGAGACGTAGCGCAACTCCGTCGACTCGTCCGACATGGCGAGTTTCCCCCCGACCACGCGGGCCGTGAAGACGACAGCGAACTGCCGGCGGACCTCTCCGTCGCTGTACGCGATGATGTGCCGTGGGTCCGTGTACGTGCCGACCAACCCCGTAATCTCCACGTCCAGGCCCGTCTCTTCCCTGACCTCCCGGACAGCCGTACCGGGCAGCGACTCCCCCAGGTCCATGGCTCCACCGGGAAGCGCCCACAAGTCGTTGTCCCGGCGCCGCTGGAGGAGGACGCGCCCCCGGTCGTCCGTGACGACGGCCGAGGCAGCAACGACCAGGCTGTTGGGCTGCGGTGCGTTCGGGTCGTCGTAGTACTCGGTCCGTGCCATGCGGTCACCCTTCCACGGGTCGGGCCATCTTCCATACGGCGTTGAAGCTCTCCGCGTAGGTGTCGAACATGCCTCGGCTGCTGTTGCGCCGGAGATGCCACACGGGCGCACCATAGGCGTTCACGCCCCATACGTGGGCGTTGACCAGCACCTGGTCGTCAGCGCGGTACACGCTGTTGTAGAGCGTAGTCGCGTGGGTCCGCAGCTCGATGCCGGGTACCTCCAGCAAGGGCCGGTAGTGAATGAGTGCCAGACGGCAGCGGCTCTCGATGCCGTGGCCGAATTTCTCTTCGTGGCCGCGCTGTTGAACGTTTGTACTGTCGGCGTCGCCCAGGGCGATCCGCACTGAGCACCCTTCGGCTGCACGCTCTCCGAGCAAGTCGGTCAGTCGGGGGTAGGCCTCGTGAAGGAACACGGCGGCGTACACCAACACGTCGATCTGCTCCCGTGCTGCCGCAAGGAGATCCACGTACACGGACACCGGCAAGTCCGCCCGCTGGTCGTACAGTGCCACGAGTTCCGGGCTGACGGCTCGTGCGGAACGTGCCTGCCTCAGCGAGGGCCAAAGAGCGTGCACGTCTTCCCCCAGCGTCTCGGCGGCTTTGAGCGCCGTTGCCCGCCGTGGTGTTCGGCCGAGACTGACCCACCGTTCGACGGATTTGGGATCGACTCCCGCAGCCTGGGCCAAGCTTCCGTGCGTCCATCCTCCAGACGCCATGACAGCCCGTAGGTGCTCATTCGACATGGCCGGTCGCTCCCCCAACTCGTGGACACTGCCAGGGACGTTCTACCCGGACCGGGACGTCCCGAAGTGGGAAACGTACGAGGTTCCTCCGTCCTGGCGACCGGCGAGAGGATCACCACACCAAGACGCGAGGGGACGACGAATATGGCCGCTGGCACACACATCAAGGACGAGTACAGCACGTACCCACCCGCCAAGAGCCGGTGCTCCGAATGCGGTGAGAAGTTCAGGCCGCTGGTGCCCGCGCGCCGCTTCCAGCGTGCGGGTGATGGGCCAGCTGTCTTGCTGTACAGGCACTTTGAGTGCGGCGATGAGGCGGCGCAGTGATCCCCATGGACGTGTACAAGCGTGCGTGGGCGGAAGCTGATCACGTGGCCGATCTGTTGCGGGCCGCTCTTGTGCGTGTGGGTGTGCCCGAGGCGGAAGCGGCGCGAGTTCGGGGGCTGGTGACGGGATCGGGGTGCGCGTACGTCGAGCTTGGCGCACTGCGCATGGGCTCTGCGGTGAAGCTGTGCGAGGCGCTGCCGCTCGCACGACACAGCGCGACACCCGTACTACCCGCCGACGCATTCGGCTGACCAGCTTTGGGACTTCGGGAAGGGGTGAGGCAGGGCAAACTGATGTACCGTCAGATTGGCCGCGTCGCGCCCCCGCGCCCCCGCCCCCCGGGAGGAAAGCCGCTCATGGACGCCGACTTCACCCCAGAGCAGCACGAGATCCGCCGCACCCTGCACACCCTGCTCACCAGGCGCTGCGGCCCCGACGAGGTCAAGGCCGCCGTACGGACCGCCGAGGGGTACGACCAGCCCCTGTGGCGGCAGCTCGCCAAGGAGCTGGGGCTTCCGGGGCTCGCGCTCCCCGAGGCGTACGGCGGGGTCGGCTGCGGGCCCGCCGAGCTCGCCCTCGCCTGCGAGGAGACCGGACGCGCCCTCCTGCCGTCCCCGCTCCTCGCCACCGCCGCCCTCGCCGCACCTCTCCTCCTCGCCCTCGGGACCGAGCCGCAGAAGCACGCGTACCTCCCGCGACTGGCGCGCGGCGAGCTCACCGCGACCCTCGCCGTCGCGGGCACCGCCCTCGCCCTGGCGCTCGGTCTGACCGGTGACAACGCCGACGGCGCCTGGGCGGGCGGCGGGCGCGCCGGGGGCGTCCAGGCCCGGCAGGCCGACGGCGAGTGGCGGCTGTACGGCGAGGCCGCCCAGGTCCTCGACGGCCACCGCGCCGACCTCCTCCTCGTCGCCGCCCACACCGGCGGCTTCACCCGCAGCCGCGTCCGGCTCTTCCTCGTGCGAGGAGACGCCGACGGGCTGCACCGGGCCCGGCAGACCACCCTCGACGAGACCCGCAGTCAGGGGAAAGTTCAACTCAGGGAGGTGGTCGGTGAGTTGATGGCGGACGCCGAACCCGTCCCCGCCCTCGCCGCCACCGGCCGCACGGCCGCCGCCGCCCTCGCCGCCGAAGCCGTCGGCGCCGCCGCGCACGTGCTGGAGCGGACCGTCGCGTACGTGAAGGAGCGCGAGCAGTTCGGGCGGCCCATCGGGTCCTTCCAGGCCGTGAAGCACCGCCTCGCGGACCGTTACGTACAGGTGCAGGCCGCCCGCTCCGCCGCCTACTACGCGGCCTGGGACCCGGACGCCGGCGGGCTCGCTCTCGCGCAGGCCCTGGAGGCGCTGCGGAGCGCCGCCGCCGAGGCGATCCAGCTGCACGGCGGCATCGGGTTCACCTGGGAGCACGAGGCCCACCTGTACTTCAAGCGGGCCTCGTCGGACGAGCTGCTCTTCGGCCCCGTACCGCTGCTGCGGGCCCGTGCCGCCGACCGGGCGGGGCTGTTCGGACCGCCCCGTATGCCGGAGACTGCCGCCACGCGCGCGCAGCCGGTCGTACGGTGACCGGCAAGCCGACCGGCAAACGGACCGGCAAACGGACCGGTAAGCCGACCCGCACCCCGCGCGGCGTCCGCCTCGTCCAGAAGGTGTCCTCCACGCGCGCGTTCGCGAAGGTGGCTCCCCATGTCGTCCCCGCCCTGGACCGGGCCGTGCACCGGCTCACCCGGGGCAGGGTGCTGCCGAGCGCGCGGATGCTGCCCGGGGTCGTGCTCACCGCGCGCGGTGCGAAGTCGGGGCTCGCGCGCCGGACCCCGCTCGCCTGTATGCCGGAGGACGCCGGTACGTGGCTGCTCGTCGGGTCCAACTTCGGCCGCCCCGGCCACCCCGCCTGGACCGGCAATCTGCTGGCGCATCCGGACGCCGAGATCAGCTGGAAGGGGCGGGACCTGCCGGTCCGGGCGCGGCTGCTCGCGGAGGAGGAGCGGGCCGTGGCCTGGCGGGCGGCGCTGGCGTTCTGGCCGCCGTACGCCGCGTACCAGGCCCGCGTCGAGCGCGAGATACGGCTCTTCCGGCTGGAGCGGAGGGAGGCCGGGCACGGGAACGCCGGCGGCGGTTCACCTCGATGAACCGCCGCCGGCGTGACAGGACTTGAGGGCGCGTGCCCCGGCAATCGCCGCGTCGGCGCGAGGGCGCCCGCCCCGGCACGTACACCGGAAACGGCCACCGGCACTTCGGCGGATCCGTCTGCTTCTTCTATGTCTTGCGCCTCGTCTGCTCGTCCACTTCGTCTACTTCGTCGGCTTCTTGCCGGTAATGCCCAGATGTACGAGCAGTGCCAGGTTCGGCTTCAGCTCGGCCTGTTTGACGCCCCAGGTCTGGAAGCCCTTCTGGTGCGAGGCGACCGCCGCGAGCATCGCGACGATAGAGCCCGCCATCGCCGCCGGGCTCACGTCCTTGTCGACCTTGCCCTTCGACTGGAGCTCCTTCACCGCGTCCGTAAGGGAGTTGTTCACGGAGTTGAGGATCTTCATGCGGATCTTGTAGAACCGCTTGTCGCCCTCGGCCGCGCCCAGGTCCACCACACGGAGGATCGCGTCGTTCTTGCGCCAGAAGTCGAGGAATCCCTCGACCAGTTCCTCCGCTGTCTGCCAGCCGGCCTTGCCGACCCAGGAGCGGCCTTCGACGAGCGCGGTCAACGCCGCGCCCTCCTTGGCCATTTCCTCCGCGATCTCCAGGACGGCGCCCTCGACGTCCGGGAAGTACTGGTAGAAGGTCGCGGGTGAAGTGCCTGCCTTCCGGGCCACGTCGATGACTTTTACGTCCCGGTACGGCGAGGAGCTGAGCATCTCGCTGAGGCAGTCGAGCAGCTTCTGCCGCGTCGCCTGGCCGCGTCGGCCGGCCACGCGGCCGTCGACGGTGCGTACTTGTCCTGTCATGCCGTCAGCTTACCGAGGGGTGATCGGAGCGCGATTCGGCCGACTGCAAATGGGGGCCGGGGGTTGACGGCGGCGGGGCGCGGGCGGGGAGCGGGGCCCTCCCGCGTCCCGGTGCCGCGCGGCGGCCGGGCGCCCCGCCACCGGACCCGGCGCGGACCCGGCCCGGACCCGGCGCGGACCCGGCCCGGACCCGGCGCGGACCCGGCGCGGACCGGATGTCGAGCGCCCGTCCGCCACTCGAATGGTGTTATCAACAGCCTGTGGACACACTCTGTGGACAACCCGTGCGGGAAAAGGGCGCGGGCGCCTACAGTGGAGGCAAAGCGGATCATTTGTTCTATTTATGGCGCTGCGGGGAGCGGCCGGGGCCGTTAGCTTCACCGCGTAGCGGCACCCCGGGCGGGGCCACTCCAGGAAGGAACCAGGCGCATGGGCGGATTTCCGGAAGGCGCGCCGTGCTGGGCCGACGCGACGCTGTCCGACCTCGCGGCGGGCAAGCGGTTCTACGGCGCACTGATGGGCTGGACCTTCGACGACGACGCCGAGGAGCGGTACGGGTACTACACCAACGCCTTCAGCGGGGGAAAGCGCGTCGCCGCCCTCGTCCCCAAGAGGGACGGCCGGATGCCGACCGCCTGGGGCGTCTACTTCGCGACCCCCGACGCCGCGGGCCTCGCCGTGCGGATCAGGGCGGCGGGCGGCCAGCTGGTGAGGGACCCGATGGAGGTTCCTCCGTACGGGACGATGGCGGTCGCCGCCGACCCCGGCGGCGCGGTCTTCGGCCTCTGGCAGGCCGCTCAGCACACGGGGTTCGAGAAGAGCGGCGAGCCGGGCTCCTTCTGCTGGACCGAGGTGTACACCCGGGACGCGGCCCAGGCCGACCGCTTCTACGAGGCGGTCTTCGGCTTCGAGGGCCGGGACCTGGACGGCACGGACGACGACTTCCGCACTTGGTCACCCGCGGGCTCCGAGCCCGGCCCCGACACGGCCTTCGGCGGCCGCAGCCTCCTGGGGGACACCTTCCCGGCCGAGATGCCCGACCACTTCCTGGTGTACTTCGCGGTGGGGGACTGCGACGCCACGGCCGCGGCCTGCGCCAACCTGGGCGGCCGGGTCACCACCGTGCCGTTCGACATGGCCCACGGACGGATGGCCGTCCTCGCCGACGACCAGGGGGCGAGCTTCGCCATCCTCCAGAAGGACTGACCCGCCCCTCCAGGCGGAACGGGCGGGGGATGTCCGGATCGGGATGAGACATCCCGATCCGTGCTTGGGTTGGCCACCGGGCGCCTCCGGCAGGAAGAATCGGGGTGCCGCGTGAGACGCTGCACGGGGCCTTGTTGCGACGCGTTGATACTTAAGGCCCGTACGGGGAGGTGGCAGGCAAGTGGAGCAGCTGACGCAGCACGACCCGAGGCGGATCGGCCCCTTTGAGGTGCTGGGACGGCTCGGTGCCGGCGGCATGGGGCTGGTCTATCTGGCGCGCTCGGCGTCCGGCCGCCGCGTGGCGATCAAGACGGTGCGTACAGAACTCGCCGAGGACCAGCTGTTCCGGGTGCGCTTCACCCGCGAGGTGGAGGCGGCCCGGGCCGTCAGCGGCTTCTACACGGCGGCCGTGGTCGACGCCGACCCGCGCGCGGCAGTGCCGTGGCTGGCCACCGCGTACGTACCGGCGCCCTCGCTAGAGGAAATAGTGAACGAGTGCGGGCCGCTCCCGGCCCAGGCGGTGCGCTGGCTCGCGGCCGGCATCGCCGAGGCGCTGCAGTCCATCCACGGGGCGGGCCTGGTCCACCGCGACCTCAAGCCGTCCAACGTCCTGGTGGTCGAGGACGGCCCCCGGGTGATCGACTTCGGTATCGCGTCCGGCGTCTCCAACACGCGCCTGACCATGACGAACGTGGCCGTGGGCACGCCCGCGTACATGTCGCCCGAGCAGGCGAAGGACTCGCGCAGCGTGACCGGCGCCAGCGATGTGTTCTCGCTCGGCTCGACGCTGGTCTTCGCGGCGACCGGCCACGCCCCCTTCCATGGCGCCAACCCGGTCGAGACCGTCTTCATGCTGCTGCGCGAGGGCCCGGACGTGACCGGACTGCCGGACGAGCTGCGGCCGCTCATCGAGTCCTGCATGAAGATGGAGGCCGGGCTGCGGCCCTCGCCCGAGGACCTCCAGTCGCAGCTCGCCCCGCACCTCTTCGGCGGCTCCGACGACAGCGGCACCGCGTCGGCATGGCTGCCCGACCGCTCGGTGGCGATGATCGAGCAGCGCCGGGGCGGCGGCCGGGCCAAGCCGGTCGCGCAGCCCGTGGACCCCTCGCCGCCGCCGCGCCCGCCCTACCAGCCGCCGTACCAGCCCTCGCTGCCCGAGGCCGTGCCGGACGGGCCCGTGCGGCTGGCCGGGGCGAAGGTGCCGATCGGCCCCGGGCCCCGGGTCATGGACGGGGCGCAGGCGGTTTCCGAGGCCAGCCCCGCCACGGGGTGGGTCAGAGTCCCGGCCGGCGGCCCCCTGGGCAGACCGGACCGGCCCCCGGCGAACGGGGCTCCGGCCGCCGCCGCGCCGCCCGTCCCGGCCCCGGCCCGCTCGCCCGAGCCGCCCGGCCGCTGGCGGCCCTGGCGTTTCCGCATGTCGAACGACGTGTGGGGCACCCCTGCGGTGGCGGGCGATCTGCTCTACGTCACCTCCTTCGAGGTGCACGCGCTGGACGTGGGCAGCGGCCGGCGCCAGTTCAAGACGCGGGACGTGGCGTGGGCGATGGCCGTGGAGGCGGGCCGGATCCACGCCTCCGACGGTCCGACGCTGTACGCGCTGGACGCGACGGACGGCCGCGAGCTGTGGCGCCTGCCGACCGACGCCTGGGTCTACGCCCTCAAGGCGGACCGGGGCACGATCGTCACCGCGACCCGGGGCGGCGGGGTGCAGGCCTGGGAGGCAGCGAACGGCGAGAAGCTGTGGGAGATCACCGGCGCCCAGAGCGACTTCGAGACCCCCGAGGCCGGCCCCGTGATCCACGAGGGCACGGTGTACGTGTGGCAGGACGCGCGGTTGCGCGCCCTCGACGCGCGTACGGGCGTCGAGCGCTGGTCGTACCCGGTGGGCGACGCGGCGTCGTGCGGCGGAGTCCCGGTCCGCCTCGCCCCGGCACCGGACGGCTACGTCTACGTCTCGGCGGGCACGCGCGTCCTCTCGATCGACATCGCCAGCGGCCACGTCCGCTGGCACTTCGAGGCCCCGGCGGTCTTCCTCTGCCCGCCGGCCTTCGCGCCGGGCCCGGCGGTCGCGGGCGGCGGGGTGTACCTGGCGGACTACCTCGGCACGGTGTACGCGCTGGACGCGGCCACCGGCAAGGACCGCTGGCGCATCGCGACCGAGTCCCGCCAGTCCATCGAGCCGGTGCTGGTGGCGGACGGCAACATCCACGTGGGCAGCGGCAACGCGCTGTACACCCTGGACGCGGTCACCTCCACCCCCAAGTGGCGCTTCGCGGCGGGCGCGGAGGTCGTGGGCGCACCGGTGGTGGCCGACGGCCGCATCCACTTCGGCTCGGCCGACCACTGCCTCTACACCCTGGACGCGGCGGGGGGCCAACTCCGCTGGAAGCTCGCCACGGGCGGGGAAATCACGGGCTCGCCGGTGGCGCGGAACGGGGTGGTGTACGCGTGCAGCAAGGATCGCTGCGTGTACGCGCTGGATGCGGTGAAGGGGACGGCGACGTCGGGGGCGCATAGGTGATTCGGCTTCGCCCCGGGTTCCGTGTCGGTCTGCGGGGCGGTGGGGTGGGGGCGGGGTTTGTCTGCGGGGTTCGGTGGGGGTGGTCGCGCAGTTCCCCGCGGGTTCCTTCGGGGGTGCGGGGTTCGTCCGCGGGTTCGGTGGGGGCTGGTCGCGCAGTTCCTCGCGCCCCTTTTGGGCCCGGTGTTTGTCTGCGGGTGGGCTGTGGTTGGTCGCGCAGTTCCTCGCGCCCCTGAAGGCAGGCAGAACGGGGCCCGGCCACATTTCAGTTCCCCGCGCCCCCTGAAAGCAGAACGGGGCCCGGCCACATTTCAGTTCCCCGCGCCCCCTGAAAGCAGAACGGGGCCCGGCCATATTTCAGCCCCCGCGCCCCCTGAAAGCCGAACGGGGCCCGGCCATATTTCAGCCCCTCGGGCGTGCGTGGAACGGGGCCCGCGTATGCAGGCCTCCGGCTTTGAGGAGCGGGGGCGGGGAGCGAAGCTCCGCCCCTTCAGGGGCGCGGGGCTGTGACATGTGCGGCTCCGCCGCGTGGGCGCGACCAGCCACCCACAGCCCGCAGACGGACAAGGGGTCCGGCGCGCAGACCCCGTGAGCGGGGTGCAGGGGCCGCAGGCCCCGCAACGGGGTTCGGGGGCGTAGCCCCCGGGAGACCGCCTCAGCCCGCCACCCGGCCGCCCGCCCAGGGCTTCAGGGAACGGGCGGGGTGGGGGGAAAACCACCCCGGGACGGCCGTCGCACCCGGCACGGAAGGGGCTGGAACGGCGGCCGTCGTTCACGAGCGCGGGATGACACGGGTCCGGGCACAAGCGCGCCGGACGGAGAGCCACCCCGGCTCTCGCTCAAGACGCTACCCCCCACCCCGCCCCCCTGCCAGCGGGGCTGTGGGAGTACGACGTGGACGCCGAGGAGATCGTGTGGCAGTCCTTGCGGCGCCGTACGCCGCCCCGCACACCGATGCGGCCCGACCCGAGCCATTTGTCCGGGCCGAGACGGGCCATGCGCGCGGTTTCCGCCCGGAATCACCCAAGAGCCGGACCCCGCGGACCGAAGGACTCCGCGCCGAACCCCGCCCCGGGCAGGCCGAAACCCCGCCCGCCCCTCCTGTTACGGTGTCGGCGGTCTTCGGCAGGCTTCATTACGGGGGTAGGGCACGTGTTCCGTCGACGGATGAGGTTCACGGCCGTACTGGCCGGAGTGGTGCTGGCACTGACCGGGTTCTCCGGGCACGGCCACGGCCACGGAAAGAGCAGTGGCGGTGGAGGCGGCTGCTCCAACTCCCACAAGAGCAACGGCGGTTCGGGGTACCGCCACGACGACGACTACGACAGCACCGGAGGGTCCGGCTCAAGCTCCGGCTCCGGGTCGTACACCCCGAGCCCGACGCCGTCCCCCTCGGCCACCGCCACGGGGACCGTCGTCACCTGCGTCTCGCCCGCCAAGGCCAAGCGCCCGGCGGTCACTTCCGCGACCGTACGGGTCACCGGCGACCCGCTGGCGAGCGGCAGCCACCGCTACCGCCTGGAGGTCGCCTTCCTCGGCGCGGCCGACGAGACGGTCGACACGGGCTCCGCCTTCGTCACCCTCGGTGCGGGGGCGGCGGAGAGCGTGAAGGTGCCGATGGCGCTGCCGTCGCGGATCGCGAAGGTCAAGGACTGCCGCGTGGTGCGGGTCATGGAGTGGAGCTGACGCCCGCCGGCGTCACCCCCGGTTCTTCTCCGCCTTGCCCTTGAGCGCGGTCAGCAGGTCGCGCAGCAGGGACACGGTCATGTCGTCGACCAGGTTGGCGTTCTCGTCGAACCGCTCGTGCGCACGGAAGACCTGGACCTCCGGCTTGATCACGACGTCGCTCTCGGTCCAGACGAACACCTGACGCAGCGCCAACTGCGCCCGGACGGTGCCGAAGTTGGTCGGCGCCGCGCCCATGATCGCGATCGGCTTGTGCCGCAGCGGCAGGCCCTCCTGCTTGGTCCAGTCGGTGCTGACCCAGTCGATGGCGTTCTTCAGCGTGCCCGGGATCGAGTAGTTGAACTCGGGCGTCGCGATCAGTACGCCGTCGGCCTCGCTGATGCGGCGGCGCAGGTCGGCGACGACCGCCGGGCGGTTCTCGGGGGTGTCCAGGTCCAGGTCGTACGGAGGGATGTCGCGCAGGCCCTCGTAGATCTCGATGTCCAGGCCGCCGGGCTGGAACTTCTGGGCGGCCCGCAGCAGGGCGCTGTTGTGCGAGTCGGCGCGCAGGCTGCCCGAGATGCCGAGGATCTTGAAGTCGCTCATTGGTTTCCCTCCCAAGTGTGCGCCCCGAGGCGGGTGTTGCCCCTGCGGCGATGCGATGACACTAAACCGTTCAGTTCAGTCATGCAACTACACCGTGTGGTTTAGTCTTCTGCACGGTTCAGTCAGGGCATACTGAGGCGGACAGGTGGAGGCGGCGACGGAGGCGAGAGTGATGAGCGAGGACGTGGACGCGTACGGAATTCCGGTGATCCCGGAGGCCGTGAGCGTCTCCCAGGTGAAGCGGCGGGCCATAGAGGAGGCGGCCCTGGCCGAGTTCCTGGCCGGGGGGTACAGCGCGGTGTCGGTCGATGCGATCGCCTCGCGCGCGGGGGTGTCCAAGCCGACGGTGTACAAGCACTTCGGCAGCAAGGAGCGGCTGTTCCTCGCGGTCATCGGCTCGGTGCTGAACGGGGCGTACGAGGAGCTGGAGCCGCACGGCACCGCGCTCACCCGGGCCGTCGACCTGCGCTCGGCGCTGATCGAGGTGCAGCTCGAATGGACGCTGATCCAGCTCGACGAGCGGATCGTGCGGCTGCGGCGGCTGGTGATCGGGGAGGTCGACCGCTTCCCGCAGCTGGGGCGGCTGTGGTTCCGGCGCAGCTACGCGGCGATGAACGCGCCGCTGGTCGAGGCGTTCACCGAGCTCACGCGGCGCGGCGAGCTGGCCGTGCCGGATCCCGAGCTGGCGGTGAAGCAGCTGGTCGGCGCGACGATCGCGATCCCGCAACTGGCGAAGACCTTCGACCCCGAGTACGCCCCGTCCCACGACGACGTGGAGGCGCTGGTGGTGGCGGGGGTGGATGTGTTCCTGGCGCGGTACGGGGTGGGGAGCGGGTAGCGCCTCCGGCGGGGGCTCCGCTCGAACAGGGGGATCCCCATCGCGGCGGACCCCCATCGCGGCGGAGCCGCACGATGTCACAGCCCCGCGCCCCTTGAATGCCGCTGCGCGGCATCCCCTGGGCGCCCCGAAGGGGCGCATCCAGGGGCGCGGGGAACTGCGCGAGCAACTCACCACGGTCCGCAGAGGAACGCCGGGCGAAAAAGGGGTGCGGGGAACTGCGCGAGCAGCCCCCACTCACCCGCAGACGGATCACCTCACCCTGAACCCTCCACCCCTCCCCCCGAACAACTCCGCCTGCCGTTCCGGCGGAAGGTTCCCCAGCGCGATCAGCTGCGGGGCCTGGGCGAACGACTGGGCGAGAGTGGGGGCTCGGGTCGTCCAGAGGGCGCGGACCGTGCCCTGGATCGCCTCCGTGGGGTAGGAGGACAGGACTTCCGCGCAGCGCAGCGCCGCCGCCACCTCATCGCCTGCCGCCGTCACCTCGCTGACCAGGCCCGTCTCGTACCCCCTGCGCGCCGAGAGCCGTTCCGCCGTGCCCATCAGGGCGAGCCGGGCCGCCTCCCCGGGGGGCATGCGGGTGGCCAGGTAGGCGGACTCGTACGCGCTGACCATTCCGTACGTCGTGTGCGGGTCGAAGAACGTGGCGTCCTCGGCGGCGATCACGAACTCCGCCTCGCCCAGCAGATAGAACGCCCCGCCGCACGCCATCCCGCGCACCGCCGCGATCACCGGCTTCCACAGGTCGTTCGCCTTCGGGCCGATCGTGAGGAGGGGGTCGTCGACCGAGTACGGGGACGACGGCTGCGGCACCCGCGCCGCGCGGTCGATGCCCGTGCAGAACGCCTTCTCGCCCGCCCCGGTCAGCACGATCGCCCGTACGGTGTCGTCGTAGCGGAACCCGCGCCAGGCGGCGGACAGTTCGGCCGCCGTGTCGAGGTCGATCGCGTTGTGTTTGTGCGGGCGGTTCAGCGTGACGACCGCCACGCCCGTCTTCTCGTCCCGTACGACCTCCAGCGTCATGCGCGTTCCAGGAGCCAGCGGGGGACGGTCATGCCGTCTGCCTCGGTGGACATCCGCGTGAACGCGACCTGTACTCGCGCCCCGATCCGTAGCCGCTGCGGCGCCACCGAGTCCAGCGGCGCGTCCGGCTCGGCGACCACATTGCCGACCAGGCGGATCAGCGGGTCCTCGACGAGTTCGACGACCACCGCGTTGTAGGGGGCCTGGGCCGCGTACTCGGGCAGGAGCGGGGGGTGGGGGAACACATACGACCAGATGCGGCCGCGCCCGGACATCCGGCGCCACTCGCTGTCGAAGGAGTGGCAGTGCGGGCAGCACGGCCGGGGCGGGAACCGCAGCCGTCCGCAGTCGGGGGCGGCGCAGGCCTGGACGCGCAGTTCGCCTCGGGCGGCGTACTCCCAGAACGGGGCGCCGTCGTCGTCGGTCACCGGTGCCGGCATCTCAACTCCTCAGCAGAATCGCGGACGTGGGCACGCCCTCGCCCGCCGTGACCAGGCAGGTCGCGGCGTCGGGAACCTGCGCCGTGGAGGTGCCGCGCAGTTGCTTCACACCCTCGTTGATGAGGTTGAAGCCGTGTACGTACGCCTCGCTCAGGCCGCCGCCGCCCGTGTTGAGCGGCAGCCGGCCGCCGATCTCCAGTGCGCCGCCCTCGGTGAAGGCGGCGCCCTCGCCCCGGCCGCAGAAGCCGTAGCCCTCCAGGGAGAGCGGCACGAGCGGGGTGAACGCGTCGTAGATCTGGGCGACGTCGATGTCCTGGGGGCCGAAGTCGGCCTGTTTCCACAGGTGGCGGGCGGCGGTCCAGGCGGGGCCGGTCAGCGGGTCGTCGTTCCAGTAGTTGACCATGCCGTGGTGCTGGGCCGGCAGGCCCTGGGCGGCGGAGTGCACGTACACCGGCCGGTGGCGGCAGTCGCGGGCGCGCTCGGCGGAGACGATCACGCACGCGAGCGCGCCGTCCGTCTCCAGGCAGTTGTCGAAGAGGCAGAGCGGCTCGCTGATCCAGCGCGAGGTCATATACATGTCGCGGGTCAGCGGCCGCTCGTACATGATCGCGGCCGGGTTCTGGTTGGCGCGGTTGCGGCAGGCGAGGGCGACGTTGAAGAGGTGGTCGCGGGTGGCGCCGTACTCGTGCATATAGCGCCGCGCCAGCATGCCGATCTCGTCGGCGGGCCGCAGCAGCCCGAAGGGGCGCGTCCACTGGGCGGGGGTGGGCAGTTGGACCGCCGTGTTCGTCCACGGGCGGGGTCCGCTGCCGCGCTTGCGGGAGCGCCAGGCGACCCCCACGTTCGCCTGGCCGGTGGCGACGGCGGCGGCGAGATGGGCGACGGTGGCGCACGAACCTCCGCCGCCGAAGCCGACCTTGCCGAAGAAGGTGACGTCGCCGGCGCCGATGGACTTGGCGACCTCCACCTCGTCGGTCTCCTCCATCGTGTACGAGGCGAAGCCGTCCACCTCGGAGGGGGAGATCCCGGCGTCGTCGAGCGCGGCGAGGATGGCCCGGCAGGCCAACTTCTTCTCGGAGTCGCCGAGCCGGCGGGCGAACTCCGTCTGGCCTATGCCCGCGATTGCCGTCGCGTCCTTGAGCATCGACACCCGCCACCTCCGCGATCGCCGTGCGCCATTGCCGCTGAATTGCTGCTGACAGCGAGGAAGGGTACAGCTAATCTGACGGGTAGTCAGCTACCGTGTCGACCGCTGTTGCGGGTGGGAGGGTTTGCCATGCGGGGAGACCTGGAGTGGGGCTCCGTCCCCGAGCTCGTACGGGCCGCGGCCGAGCGGTACGGGCAGCGCGAGGCCGTCGCCGAGGGCCGCGCCCGCGTCTCGTACGCGGAGCTGGGCGAGCGGGTCGAACGGGCGGCGGCGGCCTGTATGGCGGCCGGGGTCGAGAGCGGCGACCGGGTCGCGGTGTGGGCGCCCAACACCCTGGACTGGATCGTCTCCGCGCTCGGCGCGGTCACGGCCGGGGCGGTGCTCGTCCCGCTGAACACGCGGTTCAAGGGGGCGGAGGCGACGTACGTACTCCAACGCAGCCGGGCGAAGCTGCTGTTCATCACGGGAACGTTCCTGGGCACGTCGTACGTTGCCACCTTGCGGCGTGCCGCCGCCGAGGGCGAGGGCGCGGGGCCCCTGCCCGGACTGCCCCATCTGGAACAGGTGGTGGTCCTGGCGGAGGACGCGCCGGACGACTTCTGGACCTGGAAGGACTTCCTGGCGGGAGGGGAAGGCGTTCCGGCGGCGGACGTGCGAGGGCGGGCGGACTCGGTGGCTCCCTCCGCCCCCTCGGACATCGTCTTCACCTCCGGCACGACGGGCCGACCCAAGGGTGCGGTGATCACGCACGCGCAGACGCTGCGGGCCTACGACATCTGGAGCGAGCTGGCGGGCCTGCGCGAGGGCGACCGCTATCTGATCGTGAACCCGTTCTTCCACACCTTCGGGTACAAGGCGGGGATCATCGCCTGTCTGATGCGGGGCGCGACGATGGTGCCGCAGCCGGTGTTCGACGTCGAGACGGTCCTGGCGAACATCGCCGCCGAGCGCATCTCCGTACTGCCGGGCCCGCCCACGCTCCACCAGTCCCTCCTCGACCACCCGGCGCGCACCGCCCACGACCTGACCGCGCTGCGGCTCGTGGTGACCGGCGCGGCGGTCGTCCCGCTGCGGCTCGTCGAGCGGCTGCGGACGGAGCTGGGGATCGGGACGGTGCTCACCGCGTACGGGCTGTCCGAGGCGAGCGGCATCGTCACGATGTGCCGCCGCGGCGACCCGGCGGAGGTGATCGCGTCCACGTCCGGGCGGGCGATACCCGGTACGGAGGTACGGGTCCTGGCGGCGCCGGGCGAGCCGGGGGAGGTGCTGGTGCGCGGGTTCAACGTGATGCGCGGGTACTTCGAGGACGAGGCGGGGACGGCGCGGGCGATCACGGGGGACGGGTGGCTGCGTACGGGGGACGTGGGGGTCCTGGACGCGGCGGGCAACCTGCGGATCACCGACCGGATCAAGGACATGTTCATCGTCGGGGGGTTCAACGCGTACCCCGCCGAGATCGAGCAGGTGCTCGGTCTGCATCCCGAGGTCGCGGACGTGGCGGTGGTGGGGGTCCCGGACGGGCGGCTGGGGGAGGTGGGGCGGGCGTTCGTGGTGCGGCGCGCCGGGGCCGCCCTGACGGCGGACGAGCTGATCGCGTGGGCGCGGCGGGAGATGGCGAACTTCAAGGTGCCGCGGGAGGTGTGGTTCTTGGGGGAGTTGCCGCGGAATGCGGGGGGGAAGGTGGTGAAGGGGGTGCTTCGGGAGTTTTCCCCCACCCCACCCGTTGCCTGAACCCTCCGGGGGTGGGTGGGTGGTTGAGGTGGTTTCCCGGGGGCTGCGCCCCCGGACCCCGTGGCGGCGCCTGCGGCCCCCGCGCCCCGCTTCGGGGCTGCGCCCCGGGCCCCTCTTCGTCTGCGGGTCGGCTGTGGCTGGTCGCGCAGTTCCCCGCGCCCCTGAAGGGCGGGGCCTGTGGCCCCTGCGCCCTCGCTTCGGGGCTGCGCCCCGGGCCCCCGACGTGACCGTTTCTGCATGCCCTCGCCGTTACTTCGCCTCGCCGTTGAACTTCGCCGTCGACCAGAAGTAGCCCAGCACCGCGAGGCCCACGCACCAGGCGACCGCCAGCCAGCCGTTGTTGCCGATCCCGGTGCCGAGCAGGAGGCCGCGCAGGGTTTCGATGGCGGGGGTGAACGGCTGGTACTCGGCGATCGGCCGGAACCAGCCCGGCATCGTGTCGGCCGGGATGAAGGCGCTGGAGATGAGGGGCAGGAGGATCAGCGGCTGCGCGCTGTTGGCGGCGGCCTCGGCGTTCGGGCTGGCCATGCCCATGCCGACGGCGATCCAGGTGAGCGCCAGGGCGAAGAGCACGAGCAGTCCGAACGCGGCCAGCCACTCCAGGGCCGTGGCGTTCGTGGACCGGAAGCCGATGGCCACGGCGACGGCGCCGACGAGGACCACGCTGGCGATGCACTGCAGCACGCTGCCGACGACGTGCCCGATGAGGACGGAACCGCGGTGGATCGCCAGCGTACGGAAGCGGGCGATGATGCCCTCGTTCATGTCGGTGGCGACGGACACCGCCGCCCCGATCACGGTGCCGCCGATGGTCATCATCAGGATGCCCGGGACGATGTAGGCGATGTAGTCGGAGCGGTCGGTGCCGCCGATGCCCGTGCTCATCACGTCTCCGAAGATGTAGACGAAGAGCAGCAGGAGCATGACCGGGGTGAGCAGCAGGTTCAGGGTGAGGGACGGGTAGCGGCGCGCGTGCAGCAGGTTGCGGCGCAGCATCGTCTTCGAGTCGCGGACGGCGAGGGACAGGGAGCTCATCGGACGGTCTCCTTGGGCTGGTTGGGGACCTTGGCGCTGCCGGTCAGGGCGAAGAACACGTCGTCGAGGTCGGGGGTGTGCACGGTCAGCTCGTCCGCCTCGATGGCGGCCGAGTGCAGCCGGTCGAGGAGGGAGCGCAGTTCGCGCTGGCTGCCGTCGCCGGGGATCTGGAGTGACAGCGCCTCGTCGTCCCGGGTGACCTCGCCGAGAGCGGAGGCGGCGCTTCCGTACGCGGACGGGTCGGTGAAGCGGAGCCGGACATGCCCGCCGGGGATCAGCCGCTTCAGCTCCTCGGCCGTCCCCTCGGCGGCGATCTCGCCGTCGTGCAGTACCGCGATGCGGTCGGCGAGCTCGTCGGCCTCGTCCAGGTACTGGGTGGTGAGGAAGACGGTGACGCCGTCGGAGACCAGTTCGCGGATGATCCCCCACATGTTGTGCCGGGAGCGGGGGTCGAGGCCGGTGGTCGGCTCGTCGAGGAAGATGATCCGCGGGTCGCCGACCAGCGTCATGGCGATGTCCAGACGCCGCTTCATACCGCCGGAGTAGGTGGAGGCGGGCTTCTTCGCCGCCTCCACCAGGTCGAAGCGCTCCAGCAACTCGGCGGCGACCCGGCGGCCCTCCCGCTTGGACAGATGGTGCAGGTCCGCCATCAGGAGCATGTTCTCCTCGCCGGTGATCAGGCCGTCCACGGCGGAGAACTGGCCGGTGACGCCGATCGCGCGGCGCACCGCCTGGGGGTCGGCGGCCGGGTCGTGGCCGCCGATGCGGATGTCGCCGGTGCCGGGGCCGGCGGAGATGAGGGTGGAGAGGATCTTCACGGCGGTGGTCTTGCCGGCGCCGTTCGGGCCGAGCAGGGAGAAGACCGTTCCTTCGGGGACGGCGAGGTCGACGCCGTCGAGCACGACCTTGTCGCCGTAGGACTTGCGCAGCCCGTTCGCCGCGATGGCCAAGCTGGTCACGATGGGGCTCCTTCAGAGACTGCGAGCGGTTGGAGGCTGCGAGCGGTCAGAGGCTGCGGGCGGCGATGTCGCCGTAGGCGGTGGTCGCGTGGATGTTCAGGCCGGCGGCGCCGCCGGTGTTCCGAAGCGCGTTCTGGATCCGGCCGTACGCGGTGCCGGCGTCCAGGGAGGCGGAGACTCCGCGGGCGGCGCCGACCGTGATGTCGCCCTGCTGGGTGCTCAGGGTGACCGTGCCGCTCACGGCCTCGGCGATGTGGATGCTGCCCCGCTGGGTGTTGATTTCCGCCGGACCGCCCAGGCGGCCGACCGAGACGTCGCCGTCGAGGACGGCGAGGCGGGCGCTCGCGGCCTCGTCGAGCTTGAGCGAGCCGCTCGCGCCCTCGATGACGACGTCGCCGAGCCGTCCGACGCCCCGGAACTCGGCGGCGGCGGCCTTCGCTTCGATACGGGAGCCGGTGGGCAGCTGGACCGTCACCTCGACGGATCCGGAGCTGCCGAGGAGCCGGTTCTTCGCCGGTGCGGCCTCGATCCGCAGGACGCCGTCGCCGTACCCGACCGTGATCTGCTCCGCCGCCTTCACGTCGCGGCCGTTCGAGGCGTTCGCGGGCAGGACCTCGACCGTGGCGTCGGCCCGGTCGGCGGCGATGAACCGGATGCGTCCCGCGGGGATGTCGAGGACGGCGGCGATCGGGGCGGTGGTGTGGAACTTCTGCATTGTTCTTTCCTTCGGTTCGTCGTTTCCGATGAGCGAAAAGCTACGTTGCGTTCATGAATCAGGCAACAAGCTCGTTGCGAAGAATTGTCATCAATGCAGGTCAGAGCTATAAAATCGTTGCAATGGTCTCGGCTCTAATGCAACAACGGCCGTGCCGCACGTTGCAATGAATTGGGAGTGAACGCTATGCTCGCGCCATCAAGGACCACGAAGGAGACCGCGATGCCGGGAGGCAGGCTCACCCAGCAGGAACGCCAGCAGATCGCGCTGGGACTGGCCGACGGGCTCGCCTACGCGGAGATCGCCAGACGGCTCGACCGCCCCACCTCGACGGTCACGCGTGAGGTGATGCGCAACGGCGGCCCCGCCGCCTACCGCGCCGACCTGGCCCACCGCGCCACCGAACGCCGCGCCCACCGGCGTACGCAATCCGTGCCCCGGGACCCGGAGGCGCCGGCGCAGGCCTACGGGCGCGATGCCGAGGCGGTGCGCGAGTACGAGGAGGCGCTCACCACCGTCATGATGGCTTCGGGCCTGCCCAAGATGATGTCCCGGGTGATGGCCTGCCTCACCCTCACCGACGCGGGCAGCCTCACCGCGTCCGAACTGGTCCAGCGCCTCCAGGTCAGCCCGGCGTCCGTCTCCAAAGCGGTCGCGTTCCTCGACAGCCAGGGCATGGTCCGCCGGGAACGCGACGAACGCCGCCGCGAGCGCTACGTCATCGACGACGACATCTGGTACCAGTCGATGATGGCCAGCGTCCGGTCCAACGCCCAGATCGTCGAGATCGCACGGCAGGGCGTGGGCGTCCTCGGGCCCGAGACCCCGGCCGCCGTCCGCCTGGAGAACATCGCCCGCTTCCTGGACTTCGTCGGCGAGAGCCTCATACGCGCCGCGGAGCAGGCCCGGGAGGTCCTCCACACGAAGGCCCAAACGCCCTCGCCTTGAGCGGACCCCGTCCTCCGAAACGGCAAACACCAAACACCAAACACCAAACGCCAAACGCCAAAAACCAAGCGCCCCGCGGCACGTCCGGCCGCGGGGCGCTTGGTTTCCCCCGTACTTCCCCCGTTCCCCCGTTCCCCCGTAACTTCCCCCGTGCGCCCCCGTGCGCCCCCGTACTTCCCCCGTGCCCCCCCGTCGGGGACGCGCACCCCCAAGTGCGCGCCCCCGACGTTCCCCCGTGCCCCCGTGCCCCCGTGCCCCCGTTCCCCCGTTCCCCCGTGGCCCGGTGGTTCCCCCGTACTTCCCCCGTGGTCCCCCGTAAGTCGCCGGCCGCGACAACCCCCCCTCCGCGTCGCCGCGGCCGGCCCCCGCCCAGCAGTGGTACTCAGGCTTCTTCGGAACCCGCGTGGTTCTCCTGGGGCTTGAGGACGTCCCTGCCGATCAGGCCCGCGTGGTTCTCCATGGGCTTGATCGGGCCGCCCGTGCCGATCACCCCGGCGTGGTTCTCCAGCGGCTTCACCACGTCGCCGCCGATCAGGCCCGCGTGGTTCTCAAGGGGCTTGATCTTGGCGTCGCCACCGAGCGAGGCCGCCAGGCCCGCGTGGTTCTCCATCGGGCGGATCGTGCCCGTACCCGTTCCGGAGGCCGGGCTCCCCGCGTGGTTCTCCTGCGTCGTGATGTCGCCGATCTCGGGCTTGTTTCCGTCACTCATCGTGTTCAGCTCCCCTGAGTTTGCTGCATGTCGTGCTGTGAACGGTGCCCGCCCGGCGGCTCCCCCGAGGGTCGCCGGACGGGCACTTCAAGGGCCGTCCACGTTAGCGGGGAGGCCCACCGTCGACCCGCCTGCCCCCCGACACGGCGGATCGTTGAGTAAGAGAGTGCCGAGGGGCGATAAACGATGGCTAAACGGCGTCGGCAACAGCTTGGACAGCCACCTCGGTACCTACGGTTCCACGCCCGGGAAAAGCCCCCACGAACACCCCTGTGAACAGGGGAAATTCGCCCTGCGCCGCCTCGCTACGCCGCCGCCATCGGGCTCAGCAACTGCCGTACGTCCTTGGCCTCCGCCGCGCCCGTCGACTCGTAGATGGCCAGCGCCTCGCGCCAGCACGCGCGGGCCCGGTCGGCCTGGCCCAGCTGGTCCAGGGCGCGGCCCAGCGTGGTGAGGACGTTGCCGCGCATCCACTCGCCGCCGATGCAGCGCAGCGCCAGCGCCTGCTCCGCGTGCTGGGCCGCCCGGGCCGGGCGCCGCGCCGCGAAGTGGGCCTCGGCGATACGGAAGTGGGTGGTGCCCTCCCACAGGCGCTGGCGGTTGTCCTGGAAGACCTGGAGGGCCTGGCCCAGTTGGGAGAGGGCATCGTCCAGGCGGCCGGCCCGCGTCAGGGCGATGCCCAGTGCGAAGCGGCCGTTGGCGACCCGCAGGGCCAGGCCCATCTCGCTGAAGATGTCGAGCCCGCGCTGGGCGAGTTCGACGGCGCTGGACGTACGGCCCATGTTCACGTGGATCCGCGCCAGATTGCACAGCGCGCTCGCCTCGCCCGGCCGGTTGCCGTCGGCCCGGTAGTTGTCTATCGCCTCCTGGAGGAAGCGTTCGCCGTCGGCGTGGCGGTTCTGGTAGAACGCGATGATCCCGCGGTCGTTGGGCGCGGCCCCGGCCGGCATCGGGTCGCCGGCCTCGTTGGCGAGCAGCGAGGAGAGCCGCGCCTCCTCGTCGGCCTGCTCGAAGCGGCCGGAGACGAGCAGCACGGTGGAGAGCGCGAGCCGGGCCCGCGCCTCGGCGCTCGCGTCGCCCCTGTCGTGCCCGGCGTCGCGGACGGCGACCGCGGTGGTCTCGTACTGCCGCGAGTTGGCCCCCGACTCGGCGAGGTCCTTCGCCGCCCACAGCAGGTCCACCGCGCGCCGCAGCAGCGCGGGGTCGCCCGCGCACTGGTGGACGCACGACAGCAGGCAGTTGGCTTCCGCGTACAGCCAGTCCACCGCCGCGTGCCCGTCGGCGAACGGCAGCCCCGGGTACTGGGTCGGCGCCAGGTGCTCCACCAGCCGGTCGCCGGGCCGCTCGATCGCGTACACCCGGGCGGCCGTGGCCAGATAGAAGTCGAGCAGCCGCGACATGGCCGGGGCCCGCTCGGACGGCGGGTCCTCGTCGCGCTCGGCGCATGCACGCGCGTAGAGCCGTACGAGGTCGTGGTAGCGGTAGCGGCCGGGGGCCGCCGACTCCACCAGGCTGGTGTCGACGAGGGATTCGAGCAGGTCCTCGGTCTCCTGGAGCGGCAGGTCGAGTACGGCGGCGGCGGCGGCCAGTGAGATGTCCGAGCCGTCGGGCAGGCCGAGCAGCCGGAAGGCGCGGGCCTGGGCGGGCTCCAGCTGGCCGTAGCCGAGTTCGAAGGTGGCCTTGACCGCGAGGTCGCCCGCCTGCAGCTCGTCCAGGCGGCGCCGCTCGTCGGCGAGCTTGGCGGCGAGGACCGAGACGGTCCAGGTGCGGCGGGAGGCGAGCCGGGAGGCGGCGATACGGATCGCGAGCGGCAGGAAGCCGCAGGCGGCCACCACGTCGAGCGCCGACTGGCGCTCCGCGCTCACCCGCTCCTGGCCCACGATCTTGGTGAAGAGCTGGAGGGCCTCCTCCGGCGACATCACGTCCAGGTCGACCAGATACGCCCCGGCCAGGTCCAGCATCCGGATGCGGCTGGTGACCAGCGCGGCGCAGCCCGCCGTGCCGGGCAGCAGGGGGCGCACCTGTGCGGCGTCGCGCGCGTTGTCGAGCAGGACGAGGACGCGGCGGCCGTCGAGCGTGGAGCGGAACAGGGCCGCGCGCTCCTCCAGCGAGTCGGGGATGGACGCGTCGGGGGTGCCGAGCGCCCGCAGGAACGCGCCGAGCACCGCCTCCGGCTCGCAGGCGCGCGGCCCGGTGCCCTGGAGGTCCACGTACAGCTGGCCGTCGGGGAAGTGCGGGCGGGCCGTGTGGGCGACGTGCACGGCGAGCGTCGTCTTGCCCACGCCGCCGATCCCGGCGAGCGCCGAGACGGCCATCACGGTGGTGTCGGCGGTGGCGAGCCGCGCCGACAGCTCCTGGACGAAGGAGGCACGCCCGGTGAAGTCGGGTACGGAGGCGGGGAGTTGGGCCGCCCGGACGGGCGCCGGGGCTGCGGGAGCCTCGGCGGGCCGGGCCAGGTCCTCGTCGGCCCGCAGGATCCGCTGCTGGAGCCGGGAGAGCTCGGGGCGCGGGTCGACGCCGAGCTCGTCGGCGAGCAGCCTGCGCGTGTCCGCGTACACCGCGAGGGCCTCGGCCTGGCGCCCGCTGCGGTAGAGCGCGAGCATCAACAGCTCACGCAGCCGCTCGCGCAGCGGGTACGCGGCGGTGAGCGCGGTCAGTTCGGAGACGGCCTCGGCGTGGCACCCGGCGTCCAGCTCCATGTCGAGCCGCGCCTCGGTGAGCTGCAGGCGCCACTCGACGAGCCGGGTCCGCTCGGTGTCCGCGTGCGGGCCGGGGATCCCGGCGAGCGGCTCGCCGGCCCAGAGCGCGAGCGTGGTCCTGAGCAGCTCGCGCGCCCTGGCCTGGTCGCCGGCGGCCCGCGCCTTCTCGGCCTCGGCGGCCAGCTCCTGGGCGGTGGCGAGGTCGAGGACGCCGGAGGCGAGCCGGATGGCGTACCCGCCGGCGTCGCTCACCAGGACTCCCGGCCCCAGGGCCTTGCGCAGCCGCGAGGCGTACGTCCGTACCGCGGCCAGGGCCTGGGAGGGCGGCTCGTCGCCCCAGATGGCGTCGATCAGCTCGGCGGCGGTGGCCGTGCGGCCGTCGCGCAGCAGCAGCGCGGCGAGCAGGGCGCGCTGCTGCGGCGAGCCGGACGGCAGGGCGTCGGGCCCGCGCCACGCGCGTACGGGTCCGAGCACGCCGAAGCGCAGGCCGGTGGTGTCCGCGGCCTGGCCGGCGTCCGCTGCCAGGACCGGAGCCCGCTGCTCCGGAATGCGCGGCTCGCCGTTTCGGTCCATAGCGACCCCCTGTGCCCCCGTAGCGCTGGTAATGCCCGTGCCAGTCTGCCCTGTCCATGGCGTGCGCGTCAGCTACGGGTGACGCTCCGCACAGGGCCTCTGCACACTTTCGTTACAGGTCGCCGGTGCGTGTCCACGACCCTGTCCGGGGGACGGGCAGGCGTCGAGGGGCGGGGAGCGAGGGGCGAATGGCCGACGAGTGACGGATGAGTGGCCGAGGTGTGACCGGTATGCGGGTGGCGGGGCGGCGGTATCCGCCGGGGCCATGGCCGTCTTCGAGCAACGAGGAGACCGAAGCGCACCTGTAAAGCTAGCTGACGGATCGTCAGATCAGGTCTACGGTGAAGAGCTATGGAGACCATGAAGACTGTGGAGACCGTGGAGAGCTTCCCGAAGATCATCTCGGTGGACGACCACACGGTGGAGCCGCCGCACGTCTGGCAGGACCGGCTCCCGTCGAAGTACCGGGGTTCGGGCCCGCGCGTAGTCCGTGCCCCCCTCAAGGAGATGACCTTCCTCGGCGGCAAGTTCGCGCCGGTCATGGGCGCGCCGGGGGACGAGGGGCCGGTCGGCGACTGGTGGGTGTACGAGGACCTGCACCGCCCCCTGACGAGGCTGGACACGGCGGTCGGTTACTCCCGGGACGAGATCCGCCTGGAAGTGATCACGTACGAGCAGATGCGGCCGGGCTCGTACAGCGTCCCGGAGCGGCTCGCGGACATGGACGTCAACCACGTCCAGTCGGCGCTCTGCTTCCCCACCTTCCCCCGCTTCTGCGGCCAGACGTTCACGGAGGCGTCCGACCGCGAGCTGGCGCTGCTGTCGGTACGGGCGTACAACGACTGGATGGTGGAGGAATGGTGCGGCCCGCAGGCCGGGGGCCGCCTGATCCCCCTGACCCTGATCCCCTTGTGGGACGCGGAACTGGCGGCGGCGGAGGTACGGCGGAACGCGGCGCGGGGCGTCCGTGCGGTGGCGTTCTCCGAGATACCCCCGCACCTCGGCCTCCCCTCCATCCACACCGACTACTGGGACCCGTTCCTGGCGGCGTGCGACGAGACGGGCACGGTGATAGCGATGCACATCGGCTCGTCGTCCCGTATGCCCTCGACATCGGCGGACGCGCCCCCGGCCGTCGGCTCCACGATCACCTTCGCCAACTGCTGCTTCTCGATGGTCGACTGGCTGATGAGCGGCAAGTTCGAACGCTTCCCGCGGCTGAGCGTGATGTACGCGGAGGGCCAGATCGGCTGGATCCCCTACATCCTGGAGCGCGCGGACGTGGTGTGGGAGGAGAACCGCGCCTGGGGAGGAGTCGCGGACAAGGTCCACCGCCCCCCGTCCGAACTCTTCGCCGAGCACGTCTACGGCTGCTTCTTCGACGACGCGTTCGGCCTCCGGAACCTGGGGGCGATCGGAGTGGGCAACGTCCTGTACGAGACGGACTACCCGCACTCGGACTCCACGTGGCCGAAGTCGAAGGAGGTGGGGGAGGCGCAGATGGCGCATCTTCGGGGGGATGTGGTGGAGCGGATTGTTCGGGGCAATGCGATTGAGTTGTTGTCGCTGGGGGCGGATGGATTGTGGCTGGGGTGATTCCCCCCCACCCCGCCCCTTCCCGTCCGCACGGATGCGCGGCTGGACGTTGACAAGTCGGTGTTCTTCACGAGCGACCGCGTGGCCGTCAAGGGTACTATGCGGGTCGCATTCGGCTTTCCTGTTGAAGCGGCGCACGTTCGGATTCAGAACGCCGCCAAGTGACCAGGCGGGCACTCCCCTTCCCGCGCCTTCCAGATCGGCAGTGAGGCAAGAAACTCGCATGGCTCATTGGGCCGTTTTGGCGGAGGTGACTTAGCGTGGCAATTCCCGAACGGAAACCCAAGCCCCAGATTCAGGCAGCGTGAACAGCGCCCCGCCGTACTTCCTTAACAGGGGGTACGGCGGGGCTTTTGCTATGCCGGGACCAGCTCGGGCCGAACGGTCTCGCGTGCACGCTCGTACAGGGCCTGGGCGTCGCGGTTCCTGGCATGGGGGCGAATGAGGTTGAACATGTCCGTCATCCGCTTGTCAATACGCCCCGAGTTGACTAGGGGGTAATCGTCCAGCGCGAGCCCCCACGTCTGGCATGCGGCTTCGAGGTGCCCCACGGCTAGTTGCCGCTCGGCGAGGATCGCCCGTTCCTTGACGCGTGTACGCCGATAGATGCTGTACCGAAGCCGGTCCGATTCCTGCATGGCGGCAACAGCGCCGTGCACGTCCCCCATTTCGAAACGCACTTGGCTGGTGTGGTAGTTGAGCGATGCGGGATCGTATGAGCCGAACACCTTCCCGCGTGACTCTGCCTTGTCCATGGAAACTTCGGCTTCCTGCAAGTACATGAGCGCGGACCGTCGGTCTCCGATCTGTGCGGCTGCATGTGCTGCTGGCCGGTGAGGAAAGCGCGCATCCGTGGACCAGCCTGCGGGGAGGAAGCCGCCGCAGCATCCGCGAGCCGCATAGCCATCGGCCCTTGATTCAGGTCTACCGCTTGCACGCTCATGCCCCGGAGCGTGGTGCAGTACGTCAGGTGATCTTCCGAGGCTCCCGCAAGCTCTAGCGCTTTCAGGTAGTAGCGCTGTGCGAGCCCGTGCAACCCCTCGTCAACGGCCATGTACCCGGTGAGGTAGCACAGATCGGAAGCCGCAGACATCATCGCTTTGCGTACGTCCTCGGGACCGTCCGTCCGTAGGAACGGGGCAACCGTGTTCACCAGGAAGGTTGCGGCAAGCGGGCGGGCTGTCCGGCCCCCAAACTGGTCATCCATCGACGAGAGCTGTTCTGTCATGGCCGAGACCGTGTGCACGTCGGACATCCCGATGCGGGTCCGGGTGCCTTTCTGCGCGGCTTCCATGCGGCCCACAACGTCCGGCCAGCCGGGAACGGTGAGCGCGACAGAGAAAAGCCCTGCACTTAGAACGCTTCGGCGTGACGGGTCCATGTCTTGCCTCCCGAGGTCGATCAGCCCTTCCACGGTAGTCGGGTGGCTGTCGGACTCTTCCGGGGGCGCTGGAAATTCCGCCTCGGCGTGCGTGATAGGCCGGTGCAGTCTCCGGGCGAGCGCTTCGAGAATCAGCGGTCGGACAGATTCCTTTGGCAGGTGGCCGCTCAACCACTGGTGCACTGAGGGCTGTTGGTACTTCAGGGGGGTTCCGCGTTCGGTCCCGATGCGGTTGACCTCTTGGGCGAACTGCCGCAGGGTCCATCCGCTCTCGCGGTACAGCCGCTCAAGTCCGGCGTTCGGCTGTCGTGTCGTCACTGGCCCCAACTCCCGTGCTCTGACCGCTTAACGCTCTTAACTCCTGCCCTCTTCCCAACGGTACCGCTGTGCGTGGTCGGACGGTTACCTAGTGCGAGCACCGACCGCCGCAAGGGATCGCACCGTAAGGAGGGCTCGGACGTGGAGACGCACGCACGAACGGCCACGGGGAGCCCCGAGCAGTCCGGCACGGCGACACCGGCGGGTTACTGGTGCGAAGTGCTCGCGGAAGGAGAGGTGTACGGGACGCGCGAAAGGGTCCCGTATGTGCTCGGCACCTATCCGGCCCCTTCCGTCCGGCTCGCGCTGCGGTGGTTACAGGGACAGGCGCGGCGCATCGCGGACCGGCTCGACCCTGACCCGGACCGCTTCGCGTGGGTCGAATCGTGGATGCGTGTGGACCCTGTGCCCGTCCCCGACTGCCCCGCCGAACTGCGCTTCTGGGCCGACGACCCGACGGAGCACCAGGAAGCATGCGACCAACTCTCTGAAGGCGCGCCCCTGTCCGTGGTCATCCCTGACAACGGGTGCCGCTACACGCTGACCGTCTGGCCCGTGACCGTGACCGTGCCCCCGCCCGAGTCCAGCACCGCACTGCCCGCCGATGACGGACAGCCCACAAGCCCCCGCCCTGGTCGCACGAGCCACAGGAAGCCCCGCCGCAAGACGGGGTGGCTCGTCCCTTTTTTGTGACCAGGGCGGGCCTACTCGGCACCGCGCGACGACCGGGGCGGAGCCGAGCAGTCCGAGCCCAACCGCGAAACACGACCGAAGGAGAACAGCCGTGAACACCCTTCCCCACGCCGAGCGCACCGCAGAGCGCGCACGGGAGATCCTGACGGCCGTTGAAGCCGATCCGGAGTTCTCCGCGTTCAAGGCCGCGAGCCTGCGCTACGACGAAGACTGGACGTGCTTTTCCGGCGGTCCGGTCATCAGCGAGTACGACCAGGCCAGCGACGCGGCCCTGCTGTTCACCGAGGGACTGCGGGCGCTCTGCCTCAAGGCCGCAGTGTTCGAGGCGACCGGCGACGAGCGCGCGGCAGAAATCCCCGTCGCCGTGCCCGTGGACGAGATGACGCACGCCGTGATCGCTCAGCCGCAGATCCTCGCCCGGATCACGGCCAGGGTCGGCGCGCAGATCATCCACCAGACCGACCAGGAGCACACCGACTGGACGCGGGACGACTACACCCACCAGGCGTACCGCGCCGCGTGGGGCGAGCCGCCCGCCCGGTACTGGATCACGCACCAGGAGGTGACTCGCCGGCTCGGCATCCTGCGGGCGAAATACGAGGCGGCGGGCTTCCGCCGGATGGGCCTCGCGCACAGCATCACGTTCGAACCAGTCCCCGCGTAGCGGCTAGCTGAGTGCCTGCCGCATGACCGCGAGCGGGTCCAGCTCCGGGAAGTGCTGCCGGACCTGCTGCTGTGCTTGGGAGATCAGGTCATCGAGCAGGACCGGGGCCGCGCCGTACAGCACGTCATGCAGGTACGGCACCACTGCGGAAGGGTCGGGCGGTAGTTGCAGCTCGACAGTCAGCGGGGCGTTCTCGCTCTTGTAGCGCCTCGCAGCCAGCCCGACCTTTTCGGGGTGGACACAGACCGGCGTCCCGTCGCTCAAGTACCGGTGCCCGTCAGCCTTGTTGAAAGGGCATTCCGGGGTGGGGCGCTCGAACACGTCGAACTCTCCGACAGCGTGGACGCGGGACGGACAGACACCGCACGCGCGGTGGTGTACGTCGCCGTTCACGAAAGGCTCGGGCATGACCGGAGCCTAGCTCTCACCAGCACCACAGACGCCCGTTTCGGACCGCACCACCCCCGCCCGGGGGATGAGCGCCGAGGACGGGTTGCCAGACCCGTTGCCGGGCCGCCGGGCGTGTTCAGCAACGGATGAGGGACCAACCCACGGTGCGCACCGTGCAAGGTTCCGCCCGCCCCGTCCGTGTGTTGCCCCCGTGGCACATGGGCGGGGCGCCCCTCTCCGTCCTCGCGCAGAAAGTTCAGCCGTGCCCGCTCTAGTCCCCTACGTCGCCGCCTACGCCAACGAGCTTGGCCCCCGTGAGACAGACATGTGTCTGGAAGTGCCGCGCAACGGCGTTCCGCATCTCGCCTACGTCGAGTCCCGGCCTGACGATCGCGACGCGCACGGCAACCTGTGGGCCCGCATCACCAGGCCGAGCGTAAGTGAGCGCGGGCCCGTCATCTTCGACTCAATGGACCCGCTGCGACAGCGCGAATGCATGGAAGGGCTGCTGTGCCAGGTATGTGCGAAACCGGCCGAGACCGACGCGGGCGCGCTGTTCATCGAGTGGAAGCGCCCCGGGGAGCAATCGCAGCCGCTCAACCGGATCACCACCGACGCACCTCCCGTGTGCCGGACGTGTCTACCGCTGTCGCTGCGGCACTGCCCCTTCCTGCGGCGCGAGGAGACCGTGCGGGTGCTGCTCGCCCGTAAGTCGGTGCCGAGCGGCGTATCCGGAACGCTGTACCGCGTGAGCGATGATCTGACGCGGTGGATTCCGTCCGATCGGGACGCGTATTCCAGCTTCAGCAAGCCACGGTACCCGGGGATGCTCGCCCAACGGCTGTACCGCAAGCTACGGGGCGTCACGGTCCTGGACCCCGCCGACCTTCCGCCCGCGCTGGTGCCGACGCTGTGACGCTGCCGACTTCGGGGCGACCCTCGCGTCACCCTGGCGCTCGCCCTCGCTGCGATCCCGCACGTAGGTGCCTCGCTGCGGCACGGTGTAGACGTATCCGAGTTCCCGCAGGTGCCGCACTGCACGGATGCCAAGGATGCCCCGCGTCCCCGGCCTTGTCTGACGGCACGTCAGATAGCAAGCTGGACGCGGCGGTCGCGTGACGGGCCGTCAGGTGTACGTACGGTCCGCCCACGTCAAGGAGGCCCGGTGCCAGCGCACGCGCTCGTGTACGGGATGCAGCTCCCCATCCAGTCCCAGAGCACCCTCTACGCCGAACCCTGGGAAGCCGGCGCGACCCCGGGCGACCTCGCCGAGATCGCGCGGGTCGCCGACCGCTCCGGCTTCCACTACCTCGCCACCTGCGACCACGTCGCCATCCCGCGCCGGCTCGCGGGTGCGATGGGCACCACGTGGTACGACCCCGTCGCCACCCTCGCCTACCTCGCGGCGATCACCACCCGCACCCTGCTCCTCAGCCACGTCGCCGTCGTCGGGCTGCGCCACCCCCTCCTCACAGCCAAGCAGTACGCGACCCTCGACCACCTCAGCGGCGGCCGGCTGGTCCTGGGCGTGGGGGCCGGGCACGTACAGGAGGAGTTCGAGGTCCTCGGGGCCGACTTCGAGCGCCGGGGCGCCGTGCTCGACGAGACCGTCGACGCGCTGCGGGCGGCGCTCGGGCCGGAGGAGTTCCCGGAGTTCCACGGGGAGAGGTTCAGCTTCGGCGGGCTCGGTCAGCGGCCACGCCCCGCCCAGGAGCGCGTGCCCATCTGGGTCGGCGGGTCCTCGCCCGCCGCCGTCCGGCGCGCCGCCCTGCGCGGCGACGGATGGCTGCCGCAGGGCGACCCCCGCGACAAACTGCCGCACCAGATCGCCCGGATCAGGGAGCTGCGGGAGCGCGCGGGCATCGAGGGGCCGTTCTGTGTCGGCGCCATCGCGGAACCGCTGTACGTGGGTGAGGCACGCTGGGACCTCGGGCGCCGCACCCTCAGTGGCAAGCCCGACGCCCTCGCCGACTCCCTGCGTGAGTACGCCGCGCTCGGCGTCCACCAGGTCCAGCTGCGCTTCCGCTCCCGTGGGCGCGCCGAACTCATCGACCAGATCGCGGCGTTCGCCGCCGACGTGGCCCCCCACCTCACCTAGGGAGTACGGACATGGGCAAGCTGGACGGGCGGGTCGTCCTCGTCACGGGCGCGGCGCGCGGGCAGGGCGAGCAGGAGGCGCGGCTCTTCGCGGCCGAGGGCGCCAAGGTGGTCCTCGCGGATGTGCTGGACGACCAGGGCGAGGCCGTGGCCGAGGAGCTGGGCGTGGAGTCGGCCCGGTTCGTCCACCTCGACGTCAGCCGGGAGGAGGAGTGGGTCGCCGCCGTCGCCTTCGCCAAACAGGCCTTCGGGCACCTGGACGGCCTCGTCAACAACGCGGGCATCCTCCGCTTCAACGAGCTCGTCGCCACCCCCCTGGAGGAGTTCCAGCAGATCATCCAGGTCAACCAGGTGGGCGCCTTCCTCGGCATCAAGTACGCGGCGCCCGAGATCGAGGCGGCCGGCGGCGGCACCATCGTCAACACCGCCTCGTACACCGCGCTCACCGGCATGGCGTACGTCGGCGCGTACGCCGCCACCAAGCACGCCATCCTCGGCCTCACCCGGGTCGCGGCGGTGGAGCTCGCGGCGAAGGGGATCCGGGTGAACGCGGTGTGCCCCGGGGCCGTGGACACCCCGATGACCAACCCGGCGGCCCTCGACCCCACGGCCGACCCCGAGGAGGCCAAGGAGGCGGTGGCCGAGCTCTACAAGCGGCTGGTGCCGCTGGGGCGGATCGGCCGGCCGGAGGAGGTCGCGGCGCTCGCGCTCTTCCTGACCAGCGAGGACTCCGCGTACATCACGGGCCAGCCGTTCGTGATCGACGGGGGCTGGCTGGCCGGGGTGAGCCTGTTCTGACGTCGTGTCAGGTATTGACGGGGCGGAGGCCCGGTGGAACAGTCGCAGCATCGACCTATCTGACGGTGCGTCAGATTAAATCGGGTCCAGGAATTGGCGACGACGAACAGGGACGGTGAACCTCCTTGGAATTCGGGCTGTTTGTACAGGGATACGTGCCCGTGGCACGCTCGTCGGTCGACCCCCAGGCGGAGCACAAGGCGCTCATGGAGGAGACCGAATACGTCATCCAGGCGGACAAGTCCGGCTTCAAGTACGCCTGGGCCTCCGAGCACCACTTCCTGGAGGAGTACTCGCACCTGTCGGCCAACGAGGTCTTCCTCGGCTATCTCGCCCACGCCACCGAGCGCATCCACCTCGGCTCGGGCATCTTCAACCCGCTCGCCCCGGTCAACCACCCGGTCAAGGTCGCGGAGAAGGTCGCGATGCTCGACCACCTCAGCGAGGGGCGTTTCGAGTTCGGCTCAGGGCGGGGCGCCGGTTCCCACGAGATCCTGGGGTTCATGCCGGGCATCACCGACATGAACCACACCAAGGAGATCTGGGAGGAGACCATCGCGGAGTTCCCCAAGATGTGGCTCCAGGACGAGTACGTGGGGTTCCAGGGCAAGCACTGGTCGCTGCCGCCGCGCAAGATCTTCCCCAAGCCGTACGGGAAGTCGCACCCGGCGATGTGGTACGCGGCCGGGTCCCCGTCGTCGTACGCCATGGCCGCCAAGAAGGGCCTGGGCGTCCTCGGCTTCTCCGTCCAGAAGGTCTCGGACATGGAGTGGGTCCTGGAGCAGTACAAGACGGCGATACGGGAGGCGGAGCCGATCTCCGACTTCGTCAACGACAACGTGATGGTGACGTCGACGGCGATCTGCGCCGAGACACACGACAAGGCGGTGGCCATTGCCGCGGCGGGCGGGCTGAACCGGCTCCAGTCGCTGGTGTTCCGCTACCACGACACCTTCCCGCGGCCCGACGGTGTGCCGGAGTGGCCCGAGCTGCTGCCCGAGTACACGACCGAGATCATCGAACTCCTCATCTCCGAGGAGCTGATGATCTGCGGCGATCCTGACGAGGTCACGCGCCAGTGCAAGCGGTGGGAGCAGGCGGGGGCGGATCAGCTGTCGTTCGGGCTGCCGATCGGGGTGCCCTACGAGGACACGATGAACACGATCCGGCTGATCGGGGAGCATGTGATTCCGAAGATCGATACGGATCCGGTGCACCGTACTACCCGATTCCGCGGGTCGGCGGGAGTCTGACTCGGGGCCGAGCCCCGAACCCCCTTTTGTCTGCGGGTGCGTGGGGGCTGGTCGCGCTGTTCCCCGCGCCCCTCGGTAGTACGCCGCAGCCGGAGAACATAGTTCAGCCACAGGCTTTCAGGGGCGCGGGGAACTGCGCGACCAGCCCCCACCGGCCCGCAGAGGAATGGTGACCCGGGGCGGAGCCCCGTAGCGGGGTGCAGGGGCCGCAGGCCCCGCGAGCGGGTGCAGGGGCACAGCCCCGCCCGGGGTCCGGGGGCGGAGCCCTCGGGAAACCCTCCTCCACCCCCACAAAACGCGGGGCCCGCGTCTTCCCGGACCGCTCGCCCCGTCCACCCCGGCCGGAGGCCACCCCGGCGGCGGCCCGCCGTGCGTGACCCCCGGCCGGGGCACACCCACGCTCCGGAGGAGCCGGAAGAGAGGGACAGCATGCTCGACCACCTGATCCGGCGCGCGACCGTCGTCGACGGAACCGGCGCCCCCGCCTACACCGCCGACGTGGCCGTACACGAAGGCCGTATCGCGGAGATCGCCGAGCCCGACACCCTCGCCCCGCAGACCGCCCGTACCAGCGAGGACGCCCACGGCCTCGTCCTCGCCCCCGGCTTCGTCGACCCCCACACCCACTACGACGCCCAGCTGTTCTGGGACCCGTACGCCACGCCCTCCATGAACCACGGCGTCACCACCGTCGCCGGCGGCAACTGCGGCTTCACCCTCGCCCCCCTCCACCCCGACCGCCCGGAGGACGCCGACTACACCCGGCGGATGATGGCCCGGGTGGAGGGCATGGCGCTGAAGGCGCTGGAGGACGGGGTCGACTGGGGCTGGTCGACGTTCGGGGAGTACCTCGACGCGCTCGACGGGCGCATCGCCGTCAACGCCGGTTTCATGGTGGGGCATTGCGCGTTGCGCCGGTACGTCATGGGGCCCGACGCCGTCGGCGGGCAGCCCACCGCCGAGCAGCTCGACGCCATGCTGCGCCTCCTCCACGACGCCATGGACGCGGGGGCCTGGGGTCTTTCCACCACCCAGTCGTCCACCCACTCCGACGGCGACGGCCACCCCGTGGCCTCCCGGCACGCCCGCCCCGCCGAGCTCCTGGCCCTCTCCAAGGCGGTCGGGCAGCACGAGGGCACCCAGATCGAGGCGATCGTGGCCGGGTGCCTGGACCAGTTCTCGGACGATGAGATCGATCTCTTCGTGGAGATGTCCGGCGCCGCCGGGCGGCCCCTCAACTGGAACGTCCTCACCATCGACGCGGCCGTCCCCGAGCGCGTCCCGCGCCAGCTCGCCGCGAGCGAGCGCGCCCGCCGGGCCGGCGGCCGGATCGTCGCGCTGACCATGCCGATCCTCACCCCGATGAACATGTCGCTCGGCACCTTCTGCGCCCTCAACCTCATCCCGGGGTGGGGGGACATACTCAACCTGCCCGTCCCCGAGCGCATCGCGAGGCTGCGCGACCCCGCCGTACGCGCCGAGATGCTGCGCCGCGCCAAGAGCAAGGAGGCCGGGGTCTTCCGGCGGCTCGCCGACTTCGGCCGGTACGTCATCGGGGACACGTACTCCGGGGCCAACGCCGGGCTCACCGGTCGCGTGGTGCGCGACATCGCCGCCGAGCGCGGCCAGGACCCCTTCCACTGCCTGGTCGAGATCTGCGCCAACGACCGGCTGCGGACCGTCCTGTGGCCCATGCCGACCGACAACGACCCGGCCAGCTGGGCCCTGCGGCAGCAGACCTGGCAGCACGAGGACGTGCTGCTCGGCGGGTCCGACGCGGGCGCCCATCTGGACCGGATGTGCGGCGCCCCGTACACCACGCGCTTCCTCGGGGACTGTCTGCGCGGGCGCAAGCTGGTCCCCCTTGAGCAGGCGGTGAAGATGCTCAGCGACGACCCGGCGCGGCTGTTCGGGCTGCGGGAGCGGGGGCGCATCGAGGAGGGGTACCACGCCGACCTCGTCCTCTTCGACCCCGAGCGCATCGAGGCCGGCCCGGCCACCCTCGTCCACGACCTGCCCGGCGACAGCCCGCGCCTGGACTCCAAGGCGATCGGTGTCGTCTCGGTCCGCGTCAACGGCGTCGAGACGATCCGCGACGACGTGGTGACGGGCGCGGTGCCGGGCACGGTCCTGCGATCCGGCCGCGACACGAGGACGGTGTCCGTCAAGTGAGCCTGTATGAGCCCAAGTTGTTCATCGGCGGTGAGTGGGCCGAGCCTGACGGCGGCCAGTACGAGATCCTCGACCCCGCCACCGAGGACGTCGTCGGGCTCGCCCCCGAGGCGAGCCGCGCGCAGGTGTACGCGGCGGCCGCCGCCGCCCGGGAGGCCTTCGACGGCTGGTCCCGCACCGCCCCCGAGGAGCGCGCCGCGATCCTCGACCGGGCGGCGGACGTCATCCAGCGCGAGTTCACCCCGTACGCCGAACTCGCCCGCGCCGAGACCGGCGCCACCACCGCCACCGCGCGCGGGATGCAGGTCGCGGTGGGCGCGGCCCGCTTCCGGCGGTACGCGAAGGGCGCCCTGGAGCCCGTCGAGAGCGCCGTTCCGCCGCAGATCAACGAGGCCGGGCCGATGGGGCGGGCGGGCGTCTTCGGGGCCGTCGCCGTCCGGCAGCCCGTCGGGGTGGTCACCTGTATCACCTCGTACAACAACCCCTGGGCCAACCCGGCCGGCAAGGTCGCGCCCGCGCTCGCCATGGGCAACACGGTGGTCGTCAAACCCGCCCCCCAGGACCCCCTGTCCGTCTTCCGCATGGCCGAGGCGCTGGCGGAGGCGGGGGTGCCGGGAGGGGTGGTGAACGTGGTCACCGGCTCGGCCCCGGCCGTCGGGGAGGCGGCCGTGGACTCCCCGGACGTCGACATGGTCAGCTTCACCGGCTCCACCGCCGTCGGGCAGCGCATCGCGGAGGTGTGCGGCCGGGGCATGAAACGCCAGCTCATGGAGCTCGGCGGCAAGGGCGCGGCCATCGTCTTCGAGGACGCGGACCTGGGGTCGGCGGTGATGGGCATCGGCACCACGTTCTCGTTCTACAGCGGCCAGATCTGCACCGCCCCGACCCGGGTCCTGGTCCACCGCTCCGTACACGACCGGCTGGTGGAGCAACTCGCCGTCTACATCGGACACTTGAGAGTCGGCGACCCGGCGGCGGCGGGCACGGTGGTGGGGCCGGTGATCTCGGCCGCGCACCGCGACCGCGTCGAGTCGTACGTGGAGCTCGGCCGCAAGGAGGGCGCGCGGGTCGTCGCGGGCGGCGAACGGCCGTCCCTGGAGCGGGGTTTCTACGTCGCCCCCACCCTCCTCGCCGACTGCACCAACGACATGCGGGTGGTCCGCGAGGAGATCTTCGGGCCGGTCGTGGCCGTGGTCCCCTTCGATGACGAGGAGGAGGCCGTGGCCCTCGCCAACGACAGCGACTACGGCCTCCTCGACTACGTCTGGTCCGGCGACGTGGCCCGCGCGTTCCGCGTCGCGCGGCGGTTGCGTGCGGGTGGGGTCGGCGTGAACACGGTCGGTCGGAACATGGAAGCCCCGTTCGGCGGGTTCAAGCACAGCGGGGTGGGCCGTGACGTCGGCTCGTACGCCCTGCACGCGTACAGCGAGCTGCAGGCGATCGTCTGGCCGGGCTAGGTTGTGGCCCGGTGTTTGTCTGCGGGTTGGGTGGGGGCTGGCCGCGCAGTTCCCCGCGCCCCTTGTAGGCCCGGCGTTCGTCTGCGGGTCGTGCGTGGTTGCTCGCGCAGTTCCCCGCGCCCCTGAAAGCCTGTGGCTGAGCTACGTTCTCCGGCTGCGGCGGACTACTTAAGGGGCGCGGGGAACTGCGCGACCAGCCCCCACCCACCCGCAGACGACGAACGCTCCTACTCGCCCAGGAACACCGGATTCGTGAACGCCGCCAACGGCCCCGGCAGCCCCGGCACCAGCGGCGCACGGCGGACCTCGGCCCGTACGTACGTCGCGTACGAGGCAGTCGTCCGCCACTCCACCGCCCCGGCCCCCGACGCGGGCAGCGCAGCGGAGAACAGCGTCCCCTGGTCCGTCACGAACGCCGCCGTGCACCCCGGCGCGCCGGTGACGTCCAGCCGCACCGTGACCGGCTCCTCCGGAGCCGCCCGCAACCGCCCGCCGATGCCCGCGTGCCCGCCCCGCCCGCCCGACACCGTGAAGGCGAGGGAGACGGCCGAGGACTCCGCCACATAGGAGTGGCCCGCCTTCAGGCCCGCCTGGATCGCCTCCCGGGACAGGTCGTCGGCGAGGACGACCGTCTGGGGGCCGCCGATGCGGTCGGGGTCGCGGTGGGCGTCGCTGTTGCCCATCGCGGGAACCCAGCGGCCACCCGAACGCCCTGCCACCGCCAGCGTGTTGTCCCACTCCTGGAGCGAGACCTCGTCGTCCGGCGTGTACGGGCCGTTCCACACCTCCACCGCGTCCGCCTCGCCGAACCCGAACTTCCAGTTGCAGCCGACACAGGTGGCGTGCGGATGCGCCGGGACGACCAGGCCCCCGGCGCGGCGGATCTCGCGGGCGAAGTGGCCGAAGCGGTTGTCGCGGGCGCGGTAGCGCCAGTCGACGAAGGTGCCCGGGTCGACGCCGAGCGCCAGCACGTGCCCGTTGCGGGTGGTGATCTCCTCGCCGGTGAGGATCAGCAGGTCGTCGCCCCACAGGCCCTCCCAGGCCGGGTGCGAGGCGTGGGTGTTGTGGTCGGAGGTGTTGATGAAGTCCAGGCCCGCCGCCCGGGCGAGCGCAGCGATCTCGGCCGGGGTGCGCCTGCCGTCCGAGTACCAGGAGTGGAGGTGGCAGTCACCCCGGTACCAGGCCCGGCCCCGCCCCTTGGCCCGGGTCGGCGGGTACACCGGCGCCGGCGTGCTGCCCCGCTCGCCGGACTTCAGGGTGATCGTCACCGTGTACGGCAGGCCTCCGGGCGCGACCGTGTACGGGCCGAGCGCGATGTGCCAGGTCCCGGCGCGCACCGGGCCGGGGAGGTAGCCGGGGGTCGCCGCGTCCGCGCGGATGAAGAACTCGGTGCGGGCGCCGCCCGACCAGCCCCGGAAGCCCCGGCCGCCCAGCTCGGTGCCGCGCTCGTCGAAGACGCCGATGTCCAGGGCGTTGTTCTGGGTGCCCGCCGGGACCGTCGCCTTCTCGTACGCGTACGACACCGCGATCTCGCGCACCCCGCGCGGGACCTCCACCGGCAGATAGACGAAGTCGGGCGCGCCGGGCGGCAGGGTGCCGGTGACGACCCGGGTCCGCTCGGCGGGGGCGCCGCCGCTGTCGCTGCCGGGGGCCGCGTTCGCGAAGCTCACGGTTCCCAACGTAAGCGCGGTGGCGGCTCCCGTCACGAACAGTCCGCGCCGTCCGATGGTCCGGTCGGCCCTGCTGTCCGCGCTGCTGTCGTCCTGGGCTCTGTCCTCGGATCCGGTCATGGCCTGTGCTCCCAGCGGGATGGAAGGGGTGCCTGTCGGTTCGTGTGCGTGTCCGCTCACAGTCGTACGCGCGCGTGAACTCCGGGGCAAGGGGCGGCGGTTGAGCGGTGGCCGGTCCGTGGCCGGTCCGTGGCGGTGGTGGCCCGGACGGCTCCCTTGCACCTGCGGGAGCGGGGGGCTAAGAAGTGGGCATGCGTATCGCCACCACGATCTTCCTCACCGACGAGACGATCACCCCCGTCCGGCTCGCCCGCGAGCTGGAGGAGCGCGGATTCGCCGGGCTGTATCTGCCGGAGCACACGCACATCCCCGTAGAACGGCTCTCGCCGTACCCGCCGGGCGGCGAGCTGCCGCGCCAGTACGGCCGCACCCTGGACCCGTTCGTCGCGCTCGGGCAGGCGGCCGCCGTCACCGAGTCGCTGGGCCTGGGCACCGGCATCACGCTGGTCGCCCAGCACGACCCGGTCGACCTGGCCAAGCAGGCGGCCACCCTGGACCACCTCTCGGGCGGCCGCTTCACGCTCGGCGTCGGCTACGGCTGGAACCGCGAGGAGGCCGCCGACCACGGTGTGGAGTGGTCCACGCGCCGTGAGCTGGTGCGGGACCGCATGGCGCTGATGCGGGCGCTGTGGGCCGAGAAGCCCACCGCGTACGAGGGCGCCTTCGGCTCGGTGCGGGCCAGCGAGGCGCATCCCAAGCCGGTGCGGAACGGGGCGCCGCGCGTCCTGGTCGGCGGCGCGGCCGGGCCCAAGCTGTTCGCGGCGGTCGCGGAGTACGCGGACGGCTGGCTGCCGATCGGCGGCGGCGGGCTCACCGACTCCCTGCCGCTGCTGCGCCGGGCGTGGGAGGAGGCGGGCCGCGCCCCGGACGAGCTGCGGATCGTTCCGTACGCGGTGCTCCCCTCGCCCGGAAAGATCGCCCACTACACGGACCTGGGCATCGAGGAGATCGTCCTCCAGCTGCCGTCCGGCGATGAGACGGCCGTACTGAAGGTGCTGGACGAGTTCGCGCCGTACGTGTAGGTCCCGTACGTGTGAGGGCGTGGGAGCCGGGACCCGGGCGTGGGCCCGGCCCCCACGGCCGTCAGCCGATCGGCAGGTCCGGGTACGAAGGGTCCTCGTCGTCCGCCGCGATGTCGATGGTGGCGCGCGGCTGGTCGGCGTCGCCGTAGAACGGGTCGCGGGCGTCGGCCACGAGCGGCAGCCGGTGCCCGGCCGGCACGTCGTAGCCGGTGGCCCGGAGCGGGACCTCGGCCCGCACCCGCTGCCCGGGCTCCTCGCCGAGGTGGGTGAAGGGCGCGTGCGTGACGATGTGCGCCGCGCCGTCGGGGGAGACCTCGAAGAGGTGGGTGATCAGCGTCGAGTGGCGGGCGCTCGCCGGGTACGCGAGGCACTCGGGGAGCTTGGCCGGAAATGTGCGCGAACGAGAAGATCCTGGGCGCCACGCCGCCGCCCGGGGACCGCTCGTATGCTCGGGGGATGACTTCCAGCGCGCAGCGACCGCAGGCAGACGCACCGACCGCCAACGCGATGCGGCGCGCGCTGAAACGTGCCCGGGACGGTGTCGCGCTGGACACCACCGAGGCGGCCGTGCTGCTCCGGGCACGCGGTGAGGACCTGGCCGACCTGGCGGCCTCGGCCGCGCGGGTGCGGGACGCGGGCCTCGACGCCGCGGGCCGCCCGGGGGTCATCACGTACTCCAAGAGCGTCTTCATCCCGCTCACCCGGCTGTGCCGGGACAAGTGCCACTACTGCACCTTCGTCACCGTCCCCGGCAAGCTGCGCCGGGCCGGGCACGGAATGTTCATGTCCCCCGACGAGGTCCTCGACATCGCCCGCCGGGGAGCCGAACTCGGCTGCAAGGAAGCCCTGATCACCCTCGGCGACAAGCCGGAGGACCGCTGGCCCGAGGCCCGCGAGTGGCTGGACGCGCACGGCTACGACGACACCATCGCCTACGTACGGGCCATCTCCATCCGCATCCTGGAGGAGACCGGCCTGCTGCCGCACCTCAACCCGGGGGTGATGTCGTGGACCGACTTCCAGCGCCTGAAGCCCGTGGCCCCGTCGATGGGCATGATGCTGGAGACCACCGCCACCCGCCTCTGGTCCGAGCCGGGCGGCCCGCACCACGGCTCGCCGGACAAGGAACCGGCCGTCCGGCTGCGGGTTCTGGAGGACGCGGGCCGCTCGTCCGTGCCGTTCACCAGCGGGCTGCTCATCGGGATCGGCGAGACGTACGAGGAGCGCGCCGAGTCGCTGTTCGCGCTGCGCCGCGTGGCGCGGTCGTACCACGGCATCCAGGAACTCATCATCCAGAACTTCCGTGCCAAGCCGGACACCGCGATGCGCGGCATGCCCGACGCGGAGCTGGACGAGCTGGTCGCCACCGTCGCGGTGGCGCGGCACATCATGGGCCCCTCCGCCTGCCTCCAGGCACCGCCGAACCTCGTCGACAGCGAGTACGGACGGCTGATCGGCGCGGGCATCGACGACTGGGGCGGGGTCTCGCCGCTGACCATCGACCATGTGAACCCCGAGCGGCCCTGGCCGCAGATCGAGCAGCTCGCATCGGAGTCGGCCGCCGCCGGCTTCGAGCTGCGCGAACGCCTCTGCGTCTACCCCGAGTTCGTCCAGCGCGGCGAGCCCTGGCTGGACCCCCGGCTGCTGCCGCACGTGCGGGCGCTCGCGGACCCGGAGACCGGCCTGGCGCGTGCCGACGCGGTGGTCGAGGGCCACCCGTGGCAGGAGCCCGAGGAGGCCTTCGCCGCCACCGGCCGCACCGATCTGCACCGCACCATCGACACCGACGGCCGCACCTCCGACCGCCGCGACGACTTCGACGAGGTGTACGGCGACTGGGAGGCGCTGCGCGAGGCGGCCGCCCCCGGCATGGTGCCCTCCCGCATCGACACCGACGTACGGGCGGCCCTCGCCACGGCCGCCGACGACCCCACCAGGCTCACCGACGACGAGGCGCTGGCGCTGCTGCACGCGGACGGCCCGGCCCTGGACGCGCTCTGCCGCATCGCGGACGAGCTGCGCCGGGACGTGGTGGGCGACGACGTCACGTACATCGTCACGCGGAACATCAACTTCACCAACGTCTGCTACACCGGCTGCCGCTTCTGCGCCTTCGCCCAGCGCCGCACCGACGCCGACGCGTACACCCTCTCCCTCTCCCAGGTGGCCGACCGGGCCGAACAGGCCTGGGACGTGGGCGCGGTCGAGGTCTGTATGCAGGGCGGGATCCACCCGGATCTGCCGGGCACCGCGTACTTCGACATCGCGCGGGCCGTCAAGGAGCGCGTGCCCGGCATGCATGTGCACGCCTTCTCGCCGATGGAGGTCGTCAACGGCGCCACCCGCACTGGCCTTTCGATACGGGAATGGCTCACCGCCGCCAAGGAGGCGGGCCTCGACTCGATCCCCGGGACGGCCGCCGAGATCCTGGACGACGAGGTCCGCTGGGTCCTCACCAAGGGCAAACTGCCCACCGCCACCTGGATCGAGGTCGTCAGGACCGCCCACGAACTGGGCATCCGCTCCTCCTCGACCATGATGTACGGCCACGTCGACCAGCCCCGCCACTGGCTCGGCCACTTCCGTACGCTCTCCCAAGTCCAGCAGGCCGCACTGGAATCTGGGCGGCAGGGCTTCACCGAGTTCGTGACGCTGCCCTTCATCCACACCAACGCGCCGGTCTACCTGGCCGGGATCGCCCGCCCCGGCCCCACCACCCGCGACAACCGCGCGGTGATGGCGATGGCCCGCCTCCTGCTGCACCCGCACATCACCAACATCCAGACCAGTTGGGTGAAGCTGGGCACCGAGGGCGCCGCCGAGATGCTGCGCTCGGGCGCCAACGACCTGGGCGGCACGCTCATGGAGGAGACCATCTCCCGGATGGCGGGGTCGAGTTACGGCTCGTACCGCTCCATCAAGGACCTGGTCGCCATCGCGGAGGCGGCGGGCCGCCCGGCCCGACCGCGCACCACGCTGTACGGCGAGGTGCCGCAGGAGCGGCAGGACGCGGCCCTCGCCTCCGACGGCCACCTGCCCGAGCTGCTCCCCGTGTTGGGGGACTGAGGGGCCCGGGTGGGCCAGGGGATCGCATACTGATCCCATGGCAGCGGGCAAACCGTCGATGCAGGAGCTCATCCGGCGGCGCAGACGGGCCGGGTTCGTCGGGCGGCGGGGCGAACTCGCCCTGTTCCGGGAGAACTTCGACACCCCGGTCGACGACGAACGGCACCGGTTCGTCTTCCACGTCCACGGCGCCGCCGGGGTCGGCAAGACGTCACTCGTACGCGAGCTGGAGCACACCGCGCGCGAGCGCGGCGCGGCGACGGCCTACGCGGACGAGGCCGTCAACAGCGTCCCCGAGACGCTCGCCGCGATCTGCGCGCACTTCGCCCGCCAGGGCCACCCGCTCAAGGCCCTGGAGCGCCTCCTCGCCACCTACCGCCAGCGGCGGTACGAGGCGGAGTCCACCACCGCGCCCGCCGACCCGGCGGCGCCCGCCCCCACGCCCGGCTCCACCGCGCTCGCCCAGGCGTCCCTGGTCGGCCTCGGCCTGGTGCCCGGCGTGGGCGTGCTCGCGAACGGCGTGGACGCCCAGCAGCTCGCCCTGGGCGCGGACCGGATGCGGGCGGCCCTGAGCGCCAGGTTCGGCAAACAGGAGGACGTCCAGCTCGTCCTCGACCCGCTGAAGGTCCTCACCCCGGTCCTGGTGGCGGAGCTGGTGCGGCTCGCCGACGACGTGCCGTGGACCGTGCTCTTCTTCGACACGTACGAGCGCACCTCGCCCTTCCTCGACACCTGGCTGCGCGACCTGCTCACCACCGAGCGGTACGGGGCGCTGCCCGCCCAGGTCGTGGTCGTCCTCGCGGGCCAGCGCCGCCTCGACCCCGGCTGCTGGGCGGACTACGCCGACCTGGTGGCGGAACTGCCCCTGGACCTGTTCACCGAGACCGAGGCCCGCCAACTGCTCGCCGCCAAGGGCGTGGTGGACGAGGAGGTCGTCCGCGACGTCCTGCGGCTCTCCGGCCGGCTGCCCGTCCTGGTGTCCACGCTCGCGGAGAACCCCGGCGACGCGCGCGCCCCCGGCGCCACCGCCGTGGACCGCTTCCTGAAGTGGGAGAGCGACCCGGTGCGGCGGGGGGCCGCGCTCGCCTGCGCGCTGCCCCGGCACATCGACGAGGACGTGTTCCGGGCGGCGGTCGACGAGGACGCGGCGGGCCTGTACGGCTGGCTGTGGTCGCTGCCGTTCGTGAGCGAACACGGCGGGCGCGCCCAGTACCACGGCGTCGTCCGCGCCGCCATGCTCGGCGTCCAGCGCACCGGCTCGCCGCAGCGCTGGAGCGCCTGCCACCAGCGGCTCGCCGAGGCGATCGGGGCGCGCCGCGAAGCCGCCGCCGAGGAGGTCCCGGCGCGTCGCCTGTGGAGAGGCGAGCGGTGGCGCGAGCTGCGCCTGGAGGAGTCCTACCACCTGCTGTGCGCCCGGCCGGGGGCCGCGCTGGCCCAGGTGCTGCGCGACGGCGTGGACGCCTGTGAGGCCGGGCCCGCCGTCGCCCGCCGCTGGGCCACGACACTGGCCGAGGCGGGCGAGGACGCCGACGAGGAGCCGCTGCGCCGCTGGGGCGCGGACTGCCTGACCGCGCTCGCCGACGAACAGGCGGGCGTGGAAAGGGTGCTGGCCCTGCTGCTGTCCCGGGGCGGGCTGAGCGCCGAGGGCCGGGCGGGCGCCCATGTCGTACGGGCCCGGGAGCTGCGCCACGAGGGCAAGCACGCGCAGGCGCTGGCCGAGCTGGACCAGGCGATCGTGCTCAATCCGGGGAGGGCGCGGGCGTACTACAGCCGGAGCGTGGTGCGCAGCGCGCTCGACGGCCCCGCGGCGGCGCTCGCCGACCTCGACCGGGCCTGCGAACTGGCCCCGGACGACGCGTACTACATCGGCTACCGGGGCGACATGTACCGCCGGTGCGGCCGCTTCGAGGAGGCGCTGGCGGATCTGGACCGTGCGATCCTCCTCGACCCGGGCGACGCCTGGGCCCCCGCCAGCCGCGGCCAGACCCGCCACCAGATGGGCCTCCTGGAGGGCGCCCTGGCGGACCTGGACCGGGCCCTGGAGCTGAACCAGGACTACGCGTGGGCGCTGGTCCGCCGCGCCCAGGTGCGCCGCGGCCTCGCGGACACGGCGGGCGCCCTGGCGGACCTGGAGCGCGCCGAGCGGCTGTCGGCGGACCCGGCGTGGGTGGTCGGCGAGCGCGGCGACCTGCTGCGCTCGGCGGGCCGCCACGAGGAGGCGGTGGCGGAGTACGGCCGCGCCTTCGCCCTGGACGGCGGGTACGCGTGGGCGCTGGGCAGCCGCGCCCAGTCCCTGGAGGCGCTGGGCCGCCACGAGGAGGCGCTCGCGGACTACGGCAGGGCGCTTGCCCTGGAGCCCACGTACACCTGGGCCCTGATCATGCGGGCCCGCCTGCGCTCCGAACTGGCCGACCCCGAGGGCGCGCTGGAGGACCTGGACAGGGCGCTGGCCGCGACTCCGGACGATGTGTACGCGCTGACGTGGCGGGGCCGGGTGCGGCGCAGGCTGTGGCGGGTGGAGGGGGCGCGGGCGGACCTGGACCGCGCGGTGCTCCTCCACGGCGCCAGCCCGTCCCCCCTCGTCGAACGGGCCTTCCTGATGGCGGACCTGGGGGAGGCCGAGGCCGAACTCGCCGACCTGGAACGGGCGGTGGCCCTGTCCGGGGCGGAGGACGGGGGCGTACGGGCGGTACGGGGGGAGGCGTACCGGCGGGCCGGGCTCTTCGAAGAAGCGCTGGCGGACTACGCGGCGGCGGCCGAGGAGGACCCCCGGGACGCGGTGCCGGTGGCGGGCCGGGGGCACGTGCTGCGGGCGCTGGGGCGGCACGAGGAGGCGTACGCGTGCCTGACGCGGGCGGTCGCGCTCGACCCCGGCCAGGGCGCGCTGCACGTGGCGGTGGCGGCGGCGCTGCTGTCGCTTTCGCGCGAGGGGGAGGCGCTGGAGGCACTCGACCGGGCGCTGGAACTGGACCCGGAGATCGGCTGGGCGTACGGGCGCCGGGCGAGGGTGTGCCTGGCGGGGGGCGGCGCGGCACTCCCGTTCCTGGACCACTGCTTGCGGCTACTGGACGGCGGCCGGGTCTTGTCCGGTGCCGCCCTTTCGGCCTCGCACCGGGCGCGGGGGAACTTCGGCCCGGCGGCGGAGGTGGCGTCCGCGCTGCCGGGCGAGGAGGGCGCCTTCCACCGCGCGATGGCGGCGAGCCGCCGGGGCTGTTCGTCCAACGCCTGGCAGGGCCAAGGCCTGGTGGCGTCGTGCGCCCGGGGGGACTGGTCCCGGGCGGACGAGCTGCTGTCGGCTCGGCGCGACTTGTCGTGGGAGGAGGCGGCGGCGGAGGCGGAGGGGTTGGAGGAGCTGGGGTTGTGCGGCGCGGGGTCGGGGGAGGCGCTGTCGCTCCGGAGGGGGCGGGCGTGGACGCGCCTGGAGGGATGCCCCCCACCCCGCCCCTCCCCGTAATCCCCCGCCGGGCGACCGGGGACAGGCTGAGCCGGCTTCCCCGGGGGCTGTGCCCCCGGCCCCCCGTCGCGGGGCCCCCAGTAGGCCGCCCCCCGCCCCGGGGGACAAAAACCGTTCAAAGGGCGACGCACCCCATACCCCGCGCGGTCTTATTCGCCCGCACCCAATCAATTACAGTGCTGCGCCATGAGCGCAGCAGCCACCGGACCCACCACGTCCATATGGGGCCGCACCGAGCAGCAGGACTTCCGCAGCCGAGTCCGCGGCAGTCTCCTCGGCGGCGCGATCGGTGACGCGCTCGGCGCACCCGTCAGCCCCCTCACCCTCGAAGCGATCCGCACCCGGTACGGGCCGGAGGGCGTCAGCGGCCCGTACGACGGCGAGGCGGCCGGCGCCCGTATCACCGCCGCGACCCAGCTCACCCTCTTCACCGTCGACGGCCTCATCCGCGCCCAGGTCCGCCGCGACACCGGCGCCTGGCACCCGCCGACCGACGTCCACCGCGCGTACCTCCGCTGGGGCGCCACCCAGCGCGACTGGGGGCCGGACGAGCGGCGCAAGGACAACGGGTGGCTCGCCAGGGAGGAGTGGCTGTACAGCAGACGCGACCCGGCCCGCGCGTGTCTGCTCGGGCTCGCGGACGAGGTCATGGGCACCCTCGACCGGCCCAAGAACCCCGACGCGCGCGACCCCGCCGCCCTCACCCGCTCCGGCCCCTTCGGCCTGCTCGTCGGCTGGGAGCCGCAGCTCGTGCTCCAGCTCGCCGTGGAGTGCGCGGCCCAGACACACGGCGACCCCGCCGCGTACCTCTCGGCCGGCGCCTTCGCCGTGATCGTGCACGGTCTCGCCCGGGGCGAGTCGCTGGACGCGGCCGTCCAGCGCACCCTCGCCCTGCTCGCCCTGCGCCCCGGCCACGAGCCCGTCACGGACGCCCTCCGGCACGCCCTCGGCGCCGTACGCCAGGGCATGCCCAGCCCCGGCCTCGTCGCCTCGCTCGGCGAGGGGCACCTCGCCCAGGAGGCGCTCGCCATCGCCGTGTACTGCGCCCTGGTCGGCGAGGACATCCGCCACGGCCTGCTGCTCGCCGTCAACCACGACGGCCCCTCCGGCGCCACCGGCACCCTCTGCGGCACGCTCCTGGGCGCCCTGCACGGCGAAACCGCCCTCCCGCCCGGCTGGCTCGCCGAGCTGGAGGGCCGTTCCACGGTCCTGGAACTGGCCGACGACTTCGCCATGGAAATGACCCAGGGCCCGGCCCTGCACGGCCCAGCGGTCAACACCCCCGGCTGGCTGGCCCGTTACCCCCGGTCCTAGCCCGGCGGAGCCCCGTCAGAGTTCCCTCACCTTCGGCTCGCCCGGCTGCGCCGGAACCGCCGCCGCCGTCGCCGTCGCCGTCGCCGTCGCCGAACCCGGGCCGTCGTCATCGGAGTTGATCCGCGCCAGCAGCGCGTCCCGCTCCGGTGTGTCCTCCGGCTTGATCAGGCCGATCACGATGTAGAGGACGAGTGAGACCGCCAGCGGCACCGACACCTGGTACTGGAGCGCCACACCCGTACGGTCCGAGCCGTCCAGGTTGTAGTTGACGAGGAAGAACGCCACCAGACCCGCCGCCCAGCTGGTGAGCGCCGCCGTCGGCCCGGACTTGCGGAACGTACGCAGCGTGCCCAGCATGAACGGGATCGCGATCGGCCCCATCAGACCGGCCACCCACTTGATGACCACCGTGATGATGTCCTTGAACGCGGGGGAGTTGATCTGTGTGGCGAGGGCCATCGACAGCGCCAGGAAGGAAACCGTGGACAGCCGCGCGGCGAGCAGCCCGCCTCGTGGGCTCCAGGAACGGGCGGCCTTCGAAAGAACCGGCGCGATGTCCCGGGTGAAGACGGCCGAGATGGCGTTGGCGTCCGAGGAGCACATCGCCATCGTGTGGGAGAAGAAGCCGACGATGACCAGGCCGAGCAGACCGTGTGGCAGCAGGCTCTCGGTCATCAGGGCGTACGAGTCGGAGGCGTCCGGCTTCTTGGCGTGCACCAGGAGCGGCGCGCACCACATCGGGAAGAACAGGACCAGGGGCCAGACCAGCCACAGCGCGGCGGAGAGCCGGGCCGAGCGGGTCGCGGAGCGGGCCGAGTCGGTGGCCATGTAGCGCTGGGCCTGATTCCACATCCCGCCGGAATACTCGAACGTCTTGATGAACAGGTAGGCGAGGAGGAACGTCACCGTGTACGGGCCCGCCGTCGGGTGGGTGTGTGCGTCCGGGAGCTTGTCCCAGACGGTCCACAGGGTGCTGAAGCCGCTGAGCTTCGACATCACGGCGATCAGCATCGCGACGCCCGCGCAGAGCTGGATGACGAACTGGCCGAGCTCCGTGAGGGCGTCGGCCCACAGGCCGCCGACCGTGCAGTAGATGCCGGTGATGACGCCCGTGATGAGGATGCCCTGATTGATGGACATGCCCGTGAAGACGGAGAGCAGGGTCGCGATGGCCGCCCACTTGGCGCCGACGTCGACGATCTTCAGGAGCATTCCGGACCAGGCGAGAGCCTGCTGGGTCGGGATGTTGTAGCGGTTCTTGAGGTATTCGAGCGGCGAGGCGACGTGCAGCCTGGAACGCAGCCGGTTGAGCCGGGGTGCGAACAGGGAGGACCCGATGGCGATGCCGACGGCGATGGGGAAGGACCAGGTCACGTAGGAGGTGACTCCATAGGTGTACGCGATCCCCGCATACCCCGTGAACATCACCGCGCTGTACCCGGACATGTGGTGCGAGATGCCCGAGAGCCACCACGGCATCTTGCCGCCGGCCGTGAAGAAGTCGGCGACGTCGTCGACCCGCTTGTGGGACCAGACGCCGATCGCGACCATCACGCCGAAGTAGCCGATGAGTACGGCCCAGTCGAGACTGTTCATTGCCCCCTCCGAGGGGTCCGCCTTGTGAACATCGAGGTGTCTGCCGGTGCTCTTCGTCAGCGCGTCCGGCTCAGCGGGCCCCGTGCGGGAGCGGGGACTTCCGGGGATTGAACCGTCTGTCCGGAGGGTGGGTCAAGGCCTGTGGCGGTCATAGATGTGAACGAGGGTCATAAAGTGGAACGATTTTGCCTTCGCTTTACAGAACGGAGTGTTGTCGCACCCGTGACCCGGACCACACCATGAACGAGCAGTTCGTCAGACGCGTACAGCCGTGTACATACGTGAACGGCCGCCCGGGATGCGGGTCCCGTGCGGCCGAGAGGGTGAGGTGGGTCCGGACGGTTGGCGCGACAGCCCGGCTAGCGCATGATCTCCCCGGCGTTCACCAGCAGCGACTGGCCGGTGATCGCCTTCGCCCGGTCCGAGGCCAGGAAGGCCACGGCCTCCGCCACGTCCGCGTCGGTCGCCAGCTCCGGCAGCGCCATGCGCCCGGTCAGGCGCCCGAGCACCTCGGCCTCGGGGACCTGCTCGGTGTGCGCGGTGAACTGGACGTACGCCTGTACCGGCGGGCCCCACATCCACCCCGGCAGGACCGTGTTCACCCGGATCCGGTGCGGCCCGAACTCCCGGGCCATGGAGTACATCGCCGAAGTCAGCGCCCCCTTCGACGCCGCGTACGCCGCCTGGCGCACCTGGGACGGCGCGGCGATGGCCGACTGTGTGCCGATGACGACCACCGAGCCGCCGCGCTCCTTGAGCGCGGGCAGGCACGCCCGGGTCATCCGCAGCGTGCCGAGCAGATTGACGTCGAGCACGCCCTGCCAGGTGGCGAGGTCGGCGTCCTCGATGCCGCCGAAGTAGCTGTCCCAGGCGGCGACATGGACCACCGCGTCGATCCGCCCGAACCGCTCCACCGCCAGCGCGGCCAGCGCCTCGCACGCCTCCTCGGCGGTGATGTCGGTCGGCCGGTGCGCGGTGTGCGCACCCTCGGGGTCGATCTCGTGGGCCGCCTTGAGGAGGTTCTCCTCGGTGCGCGCCCCGAGGACCGCGTTGCCCCCGTCCCGTACGACGGTCGCGGCCACCTGGTGCCCGAGCCCGGAGCCGACGCCGGACACGACGACCGTCTTCCCGTTCAGCAGCATCTGGGCGCCTCCCGGCTCTGGCAGTTCTTCTGACGGGGCGTCAGAGTAGGGCGGTCGGCGGCAGGAGGGAAGGGGAGCGTCGTGAGCGAGGAGACGAGGAGCGGGACGTACGCGGAGCTGGCGGCCCTCGGGCCGTACGGGGTGCACCCCGGCCACGCCCTGATCACCATGGTGGAGCCGCACCCGGGCCATGAGTACGCGTACAACCGCTGGTACGAGGACGACCACTACTACGCCGGGGCCATGGCCATGCCCTGGATGTTCGCCGGGCGGCGCTGGGTGGCCACCCACGGGCTCCAGGAGCTGCGCTACCCGGAGAAGTCCGCGATCGCCCAGCCGGTGACCGCCGGGTGCTACCTCTCCACGTACTGGATCACCGAGGGCCGCTACGACGACCACATGAAGTGGACCGTCGGCATCAACCGGCGGCTCAACCGGGACGGCCGCGTCTACCAGGACCGTACGCACGTCTTCACCGCCTTCCAGGACCACGAGGCGACCGTCTACCGCGACGGGGCGGCGGGCCCGCGCGACTACCACGCGCTCGACCACCCGTACGCGGGCCTGGTGCTCCAGGTGATCGACGCCGAAGGGCCCGATCAGCGGAGGGAGTTGGTGGAGTGGCTGCGGTCGCGGCATCTGCCGCGCCGGCTCGCGGGCGGGCCGGCCGCGCTGGTGACGGTCTTCCGGCCGACCCCGCTGCCCGGCGACCGGATGACGTACGTCAAGCAGGTCGAGGGGGTCGACACCCGCCTCACGCTGCTGTGGTTCCTGGAGCGGGACCCGGCCGAGGTGTGGGAGGAGCACTTCGCGGGCCTGGACGCGGCGGTGGCCGAATCGGGGCTCGGCCGGGTCGAGTTGATGGCGCCGTTCATTCCGACGGTGCCGGGCACGGACCGCTATGTGGACCAGCTGCGCCGGACGCGGTGAGCGGGCGGGCCCGGACAGCGACCAGCCCCCTCGGCCAGGACGGCGGACCAGTCGAGAGGGCCTTGCTCACTTTGCGGTGGAGCGGTTCCGGTGAAGGTCAGACTCCACGCGGCGCGGTGCGGTTGACGTCCTGGATGAATGCCGACCATGTCTGGGGGGCGAAGTCGAGCATTCCGTCGAGCGGGTTCTTGGAGTCGCGGACCGACACGGTCGAGCGATCGGCCGCCTTGACTTCCACACAGTCGCCGTTCACGGCGGAGTATGAGGACTTGGTCCACTCCGTCAGTGCATGCTGCTGAACGCGCATAATGACTCCGATGGTTGATCCGGTTGCCCGGGTGATGTACCGACCGCTGAGGGCCGGCGGCTCTGCGTGCGACGCTACGCCGCAACATCACGGATGGCAGGGGCCGTTCACCCGTCCGGATGGCATATTCCATCGGGTCCTTCTCAGGCGAGGCCGCACAGGTGTAGGGTGCGCGCCCCACAGCGTTCCCTCGTGTCACTCGCTCACAACGTGTAGCCATCGACCACACGGTGGATGAACTCCCGTGACTGCTCGGCGCTGAGCGCCTTGGCCCTCAGATGCTCGTACATCACGGTGTAGCTCTGCACGTCGTTGGCCTTCTCCAGATAGAGGTCGCTGGTCACGCCCTCCAGATAGACCACGCTCGCGTCCATGGCGTCGTGGAACTCCAGGATCGCGAACTTGCCGTACATGCCCGGGTGCGCCCCCGCGTCGTACGGCAGCACCTGGAGCGTCACGTGCGGCTGCTCGCTCAGCTGCGCCAGGTGCAGCAGCTGGTCGCGCATGATCTGCTCGTTGCCGACCACGCGGCGCAGCAGCGCCTCGTCGATCACCGCCCAGAAGCGCAGTGGATTGGTCGGGTCGGTGAGCCGGTCCTGGCGTTTGAGCCGGATCTGGATCCGTTTGTCGATGTCGCTGGAGGTGGCCTCGGGCCACATGCCCTCGATCACCGCCTGCGCGTACTCACGCGTCTGCAGCAGTCCGGGCACGATCAGCGACTCGTAGACGCGCAGGCTCGCCGCGTCCGTCTCCAGGCCGATGTAGACGCTGTACGGGATGTCGCCGAAGGCGTGCCACCAGCCCTGCTGCCGGGAGTCCTTGGCCATCTGCATCAGCGAGTCGACGATGCGGTGGTCCTCGACCTCGTACACCCCGCACAGGTCGCGCACATCGCGCTGGCTGATGGAGCGGCGGCCGTTCTCCAGGCGGCTGATCTTCGACTGGGAGACCAGCAGGCGCTCGGCGACCTCCTCGGCCGTCATGCCCTTGAGCTCGCGGAGTCGACGGAGCTCCTGGCCCAGTCGGCGTCGTCTGACGGTGGGATTGACGTTGGACGCCACGGGAACTGCACCTCCGGCTGCGGCACTTCTGCTGTTCTTCTTCTGCTCTTCCGCTCTGCAGACTGCCACCAATGTTCCTGGCCGCGCTGGGAAATGGCCACACGCGGTGGCGTACCGGCTACCGGGGGTACGAACGCCGGGCCTCGCAAAACGCCCGGAAGACGCGAAGCGCGCGGGACCGGCGATGGCCGGCCCCGCGCGCCCATGATGCGGCTCCCGAACCGGGTCGTGAGGGGGACGTCGGTGCGGCGGGTGGTGCGGGGTGGTGCCGTGGTGCTCGGTGGTGCGGGCGTGCGTGGTGCCTGTGGCCGTGCGTGTGCTGGTGCGTGTGGTGGTGCCGGAGCGGGCCGCTAGTGGGCCACGGCGCGGGCCATGCTGCCGCGGTGCGGCTGCATCGGGACGCCGGGCGCCGTCGCGGTCGCACGCGTGCCCGCCGCGGCGCCGCCGCCGGTGGCGTTGGCGGTGCGGCGCGGCTGTGCGCCCACTCCGTTCTGGACGTCCATGACGGCGTGCGCCACCAGTCCGCCCATCGGGTCGTGCCTGATCAGGTCCCGGAGCCGGGAGCGCGATGAACGCCCCTCGTTGCCCGGGTACAGGTGCTTGCCGAGTCCGACCGCGTGGGCCAGTGCGGCGAGCGCCGCGGTCCGCGGGTCCGGCGGTACGCCGGTGCGGATCGCACTGTCCAGCCGGGCCCTGATGTCCCGGCTGATCGCCGTCTCCGTCGCTTGGTAGCGAGTCGTCGGCAATACACCGCACATCTGGCCCGCCACGGCATGCACCATGCCGCACCGCTCCAGATGAGCGAGGTAAATCTGGCGGAGCCCCAGTCGGGGCCCACCGATCCAGTGGACGGCCCGGACCGGGCTGCCGCGCCTGCGCAGCAGCTCCAGTGCGGAGTCCAGTGTCGGATCTCCTGTCGGCCGTGCCATCACCACGGCGATACGATCCCCGTCTGGGGCTATCCGTCCTGCCAGAGCCAGCTCCACTAGCTGGGCTCCGGCGAGGCCGAGGTCGAGCGACTGCGGCTGCGCTGTGGTACCCGTTGCCGGGTCCAGAGCGAGCAGCAGAAGCTCCTCCGGAATTGTTCTGCGGCTCCTGCCCATCCATGCCTCCCCGCGTGGATGAATGACAGGGTGACCCCTCTCACATTCATCTGTCGAGAGCGCCTGGGTGGTAAGTACGGGAACCAGTAGGTATGTCGTTCTCGTCTAGCACGGGGGTCAACCCCGCACACAGGACACTGGTAGATGGTTCGGACAGGTTCGGACGGCGCCCCGGGGCGCCTTGAGGAGGCATCGGTGGCGGGCGAGTCCCCCGACAGGTCGAAGCAGCAGCAGTCGTCGGGGGAGACGACTCCGAGCGAACGCGATCCCCGTGTGGCGGTGTTCGGACCGGATGACGGCCCCCGGGCCGCGTCCGGTTCCGGGCAGGAGCGCAACGGTTCCGCCAAGGGATCCGCGAACGGCGCTGCGAACGGCGCTGCGAACGGATCTGTGGCTGGTTCGGCGAAGGGTTCGGCGAAGGGTTCGGTGAACGGGTCCGTGAACGGCTCTGCCGACGGCTCCGGTGCCGACCGGGCCGCGGACGGCGGCTCCGCCCCCGTGGACCAGCCGACCGCGGTCTTCCGCGCCCCGCGCCAGGAGGACCACGAGTCCCGCGACACCCGCCTGCGGGCGGCCGTGGCGGCGTGGGTGGCCACGGACGGTGACGCGGATACGGCCGAGGACGCCGGGTCCGGTTCCGGTGCAGGCGCCGGTGCCGGTGCCGGTGCCGCGAAGGCGGACACCCAGGCCCCGGCCGCCGAGAAGCCGGGCGACACGGGCGCGGACGCGGAGGGCCCGGACGAGGAGCCCGCCGCCGAGGCCACGCCCGTACGGGAGAGTGTGCCCGCGCCGACGGCGGCGCCCGAGGCGGACGACGCCTCCGACGACGCATCCCAGGCCGACGAGCCCGCGGCCCAGGAGCCCGGCGGCAAGGCCGCTCCCGCGTCCGACGACGCGTCGACGCCCGAGCCGGCCGCCGAGGCGGGCGACGAGCCCACCCCGGCCCGTAAGGCCGACGCCGAGCCGGAAGCCGAGCCCGCCGCCGTGCAGGACGGCAAGCCGGACGCGAAGCCCGAGGCCAAGCCGGACGCGAAGCCCGAGACGAAGCCGGACGCGAAGCCCGAGGCCAAGCCGGAAGCGAAGCCCGAGACGAAGCCGGACGCGAAGCCCGAGGCCAAGCCGGAAGCGAAGCCCGAGGCCAAGCCGGACGCCGACGCGAAGCCGGAAGGCGACGCCAAGCCCGAGCCCGCCGCCGAGGCCGAGGCCGACGCCGACACCGGCGTCGACAAGCCCGCCCCCGAGGGCCGGGCCGCCTCCTGGGGTGCCAAGCTCGGCGCCGGGAGCACGGGCAAGCCCGAGGCCGACAAGGCCGCCGGTGTCGACCAGGCCACTGCCGTCTTCAAGGCCGTCAAGCCGCCCGTGGTGGATCAGCCCACCACCGCGATCCGACGGCCGAGCACGGCCGAGCCGACGTCCGAGCGGGCCAGCACGTTCGTACCGCTGCGCTCCGACGACGTACGCCCGGCCGCCCCGGACGCCGAGAAGCCCAAGGCCGAGGCTCCAAAGGCCGTCGCGCCTGCCGCGCCCGTCGCGCCGAAGCCCCCCGCCTCGCCCCGCATCTCCGTGCCGGACGCCGACGCCGCCGAGCGGACCCGGCAGCAGCCGCTGCCGCCGAAGCCGCCGCTCGACCTGCTCGCGGAGCTCACCAACACCCCGCCCCCGCCGCAGACCCCGGTCCGCACCGCGGTGCGGCGGTTCAAGATCTGGACCCCGCTGGTCATCCTGCTGCTGGTCGTGTTTGCGGTCGTACAGTTCGTACGCCCGCTCCCGGACCCCCTGCTGAAGATGACGTCGGCGCCGGAGTACACCTTCGACGGCGCCGCGCCGCAGCTGCCGTGGCCCAGCGAGGGCCAGGGCCTGATCACCGTGTCGGGCCTCGGCACGGTGGGGCGGTTCGGCGAGGAGAAGCCGGTCCCGATCGCCAGCGTGACCAAGTCGATGACCGCGTACATCATCATGCGCGACCACCCGATGAAGGTGGGCTCCAAGGGCGCCTCCATCCCCGTCGACGGGCTCGCGGAGAAGGAGGGCGGCTACAACAAGGCCGGTAAGGACGAGTCGACCGTCGACACCATCAAGGCGGGCCAGAACCTCAGCCAGAAGGACGCGCTCAGCGCGGTCATGATCCCGTCCGCGAACAACGTGGCGCGCCTCCTCGCGCGCTGGGACGCGGGCTCCGAGGCGGCGTTCGTCAAGAAGATGAACGACACCGCCAAGCAGCTCGGGATGACCAACACCACGTACACCGACCCGTCCGGTCTGAACGCCACCACCGTCTCGACCGCCGTCGACCAGGTGAAGCTGGCCACCGAGCTGGTGAAGGATCCGGCGCTCGTCGACATCACCCGGCAGCCGTACTGGATCGACTCGACCGGCCACAAGTGGCCCAACTACAACAAGCTGGTGCCGTACTTCGGCGCGATCGGCATCAAGACCGGCTCGACCTCCAAGGCCGGCGGCAACCTGCTGTTCGCCGCGGTGAAGGAGGTCGGAGGCACCAAGCAGACGATCGTGGGCGCGGTCTTCGGCCAGCACAAGGCCGTGTCGATCCTGGACCTGGTCAACAAGGTCAGCAAGGACGTCCTGATCGCCACCCGCAAGTCGCTCACCTCGGCGACCGTCATCAAGAAGGGCGACGTCGTCGGGCACCTGGACGACGGCCTCGGCGGCACCACCCCGGTCGTCGCCACCAAGGACCTGACCATCGCGGGATGGTCCGGTCTGAAGGCGGCGATCTCGCTCACTCCCAGTGGCGCCGAGCTCCCGCACTCCGCGAAGGCGGGCACCGTGGTCGGCAAGCTGACCGTGGGCTCCGGCCCCGGCCAGGTCTCCGCCCCGGTCGCTCTCCAGAAGGCTCTCGCCGAGCCGGGCCTCGGGTCGAAGCTGACCCGTTTGGGCTGATCGCGGGCCGATGAGCACGAGGGCGCCCCGGTCTCCGGTGGCGCCATCGTGCTAGCTTCGGTCAACTGGAGGACGCGGGGTGGCGTCCCTATGAGCGATGGGCGAGAGACGTCCTGAGACTGTGTGAGGCGGGAGAGCCGCAGTGACCACCGCTGAGCCGACGCCCACCCGCGCCGACGGCAGCAGCCCTTCTCGGCAGGGCGGACGAATACAGGATGAGAACAGGGACCCGGTGAGGGAAGAGAACCTGACCGGGCCCCTCGACGCGGCCCCGGTCCTGGACGAGGAACCGCTCCTGGCCGAGGAGCCGTCCCTGGACGAGGAACCGGTCCGGACCGAGGAACCGCTCCGGACCGAGGAACCGCTCCGGACCGAGGAACCGCTCCGGACCGAGGAACCGCTCCGGACCGAGGAATCGGGCCCGGCTGATGACCCGGTCAAGACCGAGGACCCGGTCAAGACCGAGGTCTCGGTCAAGACCGAGGTCTCGGTCAAGACCGAGGACCCGGTCAAGGCTGAGGACCGGGTGTCGGCCGACGACCGGACCCTGTTGTCCCGGGTGCGGGCCTTCACGGTCCGGCACCCCGTGTGCGCCGTCACGGCCGTCGCCGCCGTCGGCCACATCCTCTGGTTCTTCTTCTTCGCCAACAGCGGCGGCGACCTCGCCGCTCAGGACGCCTGGGCCGAGTTCGTCGGCCGCCACCCCGCCTCCGCGTACAACCTGGCGTGGTACGGCGGGATGCACCCCGTCTCGTACAGCGTCGTCTCGCCGTATCTGATGTCGATGCTCGGCGTCCGTTCGACGATGATGATCGCCGGGACCGTGTCGGCCGGGCTGACCACGCTGATCCTGGTGCGGGTGCGGGCCGTCCGCAATCCGCTGCCGTGCGCGTTCGCGGCCCTCTTCGCCTTCCTGTGCAACGCCATGTCCGGCCGGGTGACCTTCGGGCTCGGCACGATGTTCGCGCTCGGCGCGGTCGCGGCGGTCTTCTGCTGGCCGCACCGCTGGCGCACCGAGCGGTGGGCCAAGGGCGCGGTCGCCGCGCCGCTGGCCGGGCTCGCCACGGCGAGCAGCCCGGTCGCGGGCCTCTTCCTCGGGGTGATCGCGGCCGCGCTGTTCCTGAACGGACGCCGCCCGGGCGCGTACGCGCTCGGCCTGCCGCCGGTCGCCATCGTCGCGCTCTCGTCCCTGCTGTTCCCCTTCTCCGGCACCCAGCCGATGTCCATCGGCTCCGTGTCGCTGCCGTTCATCTTCGCGGTGATCGTCCTCTTCGCGGTGCCGAAGGAGTGGCGGACGGTCCGCACGGGGGCCGCGGTGTACGGGGTGGGCGTGCTGCTCACCTGGATCATCGACTCGCAGATCGGGTCCAATGTGACCCGGCTCGCGATGCTCTTCGCGGGCGTGGTCTTCCTGGCCGCCCTGCCGTACGTGGTGCCGCGCTCGCGCAAGTGGTACGCGCTGGTCATCGCCTTCGCGGGGATGAACTTCTGGATCGGCTTCAAGGCCGTCGACGACATCGTCAGCACCCTCCCGGCCGCGTCCTGGGCCCGCGAGCTCGCGCCGCTCGTGGACCAGCTCCAGGAGGTCGGCGCCGAGCGCGGGCGCGTCGAGGTCGTGCCGGCGTCCAGCCACCGCGAGGCCTCGGCGGTCGCGCCGTACGTCAACCTCGCCCGGGGCTGGAACCGCCAGGCCGACATGGAGCGCAACCCGATCTTCTACGACGACACGCTGAACTCGTCGAGCTACCGGGGCTGGCTGGGCCGCTGGGCCGTCCACTACGTGGTGCTGCCCATGGGCCCGCCGGACTCCAACGGCGCCGAGCAGGAGGCCAAGCTGATCCAGAAGGGCCAGCCGTACCTCAAGGAAGTGTGGAGCAACGCCAACTGGCGGCTGTTCGCGGTCGACGACCCGACCCCGCTCGCCGACCCGCCCGCGACGGTGCTGCGCGCGGAGGAGGGCCAGTGGACGCTGAACGTGAGCGCGCCCGGACGTGTCCTCGTCCGCATCCCCTACTCGCCGTGGCTGAAGCTGGTCGACGAGAAGGGGAAGGGTGTGGAGCCGCCGCAGGAGACGCCGGAGTCCAAGAGCCGTTCCCATGGCACGCCCAAGACGTTCACCAACCCCAACGGTTGCCTGTGGAAGGCGCCGGAGGATGCGGCGGGGGACGAGTGGACGGAGCTTCTTGCGCCGAAGGCGGGTACGTACCGCTTGGCGGCCCCGTACAGCCTCCGCCGGGGGACGGCCTGCCCGACGGAACTCCGCCCGGAGGAGTAGCCCCACCCCGCCCAACCCTCCGGGGGTGGGTGGGGGGTGAGGCGGGTTCCCGCGGGCTACGCCCCCGGCCCCCCTGCGCGGGCTGCGCCCCCGGCCCCCCTGCGCGGGCTGCGCCCCCGGCCCCCGCTTACGGGGGCTGTGCCCCGGTGTCCCCGCTGGGGCTGCGCCCCCGCCCCTGCTTCGGGGCTTCGCCCCGGACCGCGTTCGTCTGCGGGTCGTCGGTGGCTGGTCGTGCAGTTCCCCGCGCCCCTGAAGGGGCGGGTCCTGCGGCCCCTGCCCCTCTCCTCAAGCGCCGGAGGGGCTGAAATGTGGCCGGGCCCCGTTCTGCCTTCAGGGGCGCGGGGAACTGCGCGACCAGCCCCCACCGGGCCCGCAGTCAAACACCGGGCCGAATAGGGGCGCGGGGAACTGCGCGAGCAACCACAGCCGGGCCGCACCCGACCACCGACCAGGCCTTCAGGGGCGCGGGGAACTGCGCGACCAGCCCCCACCGGGCCCGCAGCCAAACACCGGGCCCAATAGGGGCGCGGGGAACTGCGCGACCAGCCCCCACCCCACCCCACCCCACCCCCCCCACCCCCCGCAGACAAACACGCACCCCGCCCCCGCGTGCTCACGCGTGCCCGCACCCGCACGACCCGTGCCGGTCGCCATGCACCCCGGCCAGGGACCTGGCGTGGCGCTGAGGCGTCGAGGGGGCCGTGCCCTCGTGCACCACCCGGCCCCCCACCAGCGTCATCCGCACCCCCGCCCCCGACACCTCGGAGATCCGCACCCGCGTCACATCACGGTCCAGCACCACCAAGTCCGCCGCCATGCCCGGCAGCAGGCGGCCGCTCACCCGGTCCATGCGCAGCTGGTGCGCCGTCCCCGCCGTGTGCATGCGCAGGGATGACGCGAGGGTCAGGCCCTCCAGCTCGGGATAGAGCGCGCCCTCTCCTGCCTCCGAGCCCTCGCGGTCGACCGCCGTGCGGATCTGGTTCCAGGTCTGGAGCGGGTCCACCGGCCAGTCGGAGCCGCCCGACAGAGCCGCCCCGTGGCGCTCCAGGCTGCGCGCGGGGTACATCAGCCGGTGCCGCTCGGGACCGATGTACGGCAGCAGCGCCTCCATCGTCCAGATGTCCCGCATCGCCCACTGGAGCTGCATGCAGGCGACCACCCCGAGCGGTGCGAACCGGCGGTGGTCGGTGGGGTGGACGAGCTGGAGGTGGGCCACGGTGTGCCGGTTGCCGCGGCGGCCGTTCGCTCGTACCGCCGTCTCGTACCCGTCGAGCGCCGTCCGTACCGCCCGGTCCCCGATCGCGTGCGCGTGCAGCTGCCAGTCCGCCCGGTCGAAGGCCGTCGCCAGGCGGCCGTAGTCGGCGGCTGAGACGTACAGGTCGCCTCGGTGGCCGGTAGGCCGCCCCTCCGCGTCCAGGTACGGGGCCAGCAGCGCCGCCGTCTGCGACGGGTATTCGATCACTCCGTCCAGGAACACCTTCGCCGTGCCGAACCGCAGCCCGGGCACCTGCCCGTACCGCGCCCGCAGGTCCCGTACGTAGCGCAGCGCCCCCGCCGGGTCCTTCGCCAGGTCCGGGCCGATCAGGAGCGCGGGCACGATCCGCTGCGGCAGCCGGCCGGCGGCGGCGAGCGCGGCGTACGTGTCGAGCTGGTGCGTGCCCACCGACGCGTCCATGAACGTGGTGATGCCCGATGCCGCCGCCTGCGCGAGCGCCTTGGCGCAGGCGTCGAGGAGCTGCGCCTGGGTGGGCGGCGGGATCACCCTCGTCAGGAGGTCCTGTGCGGTGTCCTTGAGGAGGCCGCCCGGTGTGCCGTCCGGGTCGTGCACGATCTGGCCGCCGGACGGGTCGGGGGTCGCGGCGGTGATCCCGGCGAGGTCGAGCGCGCGCTGGTTGGCCCACGCGTTGTGCCCGTCGTTGCCGATGAGCGCGATGGGGCGGCGGGTCGGGAGCGCGTCGAGCATGCGGTGGTGCGGGACGGTCCCGGCGGGGAGCAGCCCGACCGGGTTCCAGTCCTCGACCACCAGCCAGCCGTCGGGCTCGTGGGCCGTGTCGGAGGAGAGGAATCCCCGGAGTGTCTCCTGGAGTTGGGCGACCGTCAGGGTCGCTCCCTCCAGTGTGGGGTGGAGGGAGCGCTCCCCCGCGCCGAGCGGGTGGGCGTGGCCGTCGTGGATGCCGCTCATGACCGTCGCCCCGCGTGCGTCCACCACCTCGGTGTCCCGCCCGACGAACCGCCGCAGTGCCGCGTCGCTGCCGGTCGCGAGTATCTTTCCGTCCCGCCCGACCGCGACGGCCTCCTGGACGCGGGCGTGCGCCTCGCCGGTGAGGACCCGCGCGTGGTGCACCACCATCGCGGCCGAGCGCCGCTTGGAGGAAGCGGAGGAAGCGGAGGAAGCGGAGGAAGCGGAGGAAGCGGAGGACGCGGAGGACGCGGCCGACGCGGTGCCGGGCGCCGTCAGGGACACGGCGGCCGCCGCGCCCAGGCCGGTCGCGAGGAGCCGGCGTCGGGAGGGTGCAGAGCTGGGGTTCACAGGGGCTCCTGGGGTGTCGAGTGTGGCTCGTCCGCCACCGCACCCTTCGCGATTAATCCCTTAACCACCAGCGCCCCGCCGCAGCCGATCTGCCCCGCGAACTCCCGCTCCGGCGACGGATTCCGTACGCTGAGCCCGTGCCCCGAGTGACCCTCACCGATGTGGCCCGCGCGGCCGAGGTGTCCGCGGCGACCGTCTCCAACGCCCTGAACGGCACCGGCCGCATGGCCGAGTCGACCCGTGCCCGTGTGCGGGCGACCGCCGCCGCGCTCGGCTACGGGGAGCCCCCGCCCCGTACCCTCGGCCTCGCCGTCACCACGTACGGCACGCTCTCCTGGGACTTCGCCGGCATCCCGTTCTACGCGCGGGCGATCAGCGCCGCCACGGCCGCCGCCCACCGGCGCGGATACGCCCTGATCGCCCTCCCGGCCGCGCCCGCCGAGACGCTGTGGCGGACCGTGCCGGTCGCCGGGGTGGTGCTCCTGGACAGCCCGGCCGACGACCCCGTCGTCCGCATCCTGCGCTCCCGGGGCCTGCCGCTGGTCTTCGACGGCCGCCCGGCCCGGCTCGGCGTACGCGAGGCGTGGGTGGACAACGACCACCGGGCCACCACGCACGAGGTCCTGGACCACCTCGCGGCGCGCGGCGCACGGCGGATCGCCCTGGTCGCGGGCCCGGGCGAGGAGCACTACACACGCAGCTGCCGGGCGGCGTACGAGGAGTGGTGCGCGGCGCGCGGCAGCGGGCCAAGGGTCGTGCCGCTGGACTTCGGCGACCGCGAAGGGCGCACCCTGGACGCCCTGCTGGACGGGCCCGGCCGGCCGGACGCGGTGCACGGCCTCTACGACCCGTGCGGCCACCGCGTCCTGGCCTCGGCGGCGCGCTGCGGGCTGCGGGTGCCGGACGACCTCCTGGTGGTGTGCGCCAGCGAGGACCCGGCGTACGAGACGACCGCCCCGCCCGTCTCCACGGTGACCCTCGCCCCGCACCGCACGGCCAGGGCCGCGGTGGCCGCGCTCGTGGATCTGGTCGAGGGCGGCCTCGGCGGGACGGGCCTGACGGTTCCGGCGCGGCTCACGCCGAGGGAGTCGTCGCTGCGGCCCGTCGACTGAGCCGTGGCATCCACCCGCTGTCGTCCCAGAACCGCAGCTGCCGTGCCTTGGTGGGGTGCGCCGTGCGGGGGCCGCCCGGCTCGCCCAGGATCAGGGTGCTGGGGCGGTCCGGGGAGAAGGCCGGCCACGGCGGGGTGCCGGGGGCGGTCGGGGTGCCGGTGTGCGCGAACGACGCCACCAGGTCCATGAAGGCGCCGCTGACCTCGGCCTCGGCGGGGCCGTCGCCGCACGCGCCCACGTTCTCGGCGATTCCGAAGGTGCCGAAGAGGAACGGGGAGGTGTGCTCGTGCGGGGTGCCGAACCACGGCGGGCGGGCCGGGTGCGCGAACTCCATGAGGTATCCGGGCGCCGTGCCCGTACGGGCGTGCCGCTCGGCCAGGCGCACGTTCAGGTACCGGAAGAGGCCGTCGCTCCAGACGTCGGTCCACAGGGACACCGGGTCCAGCGGCAGCCCGTCGGCCACGGCCGCCGCCCGGTACGCGTCCACGCACCCGTCCACCAGCGAGTCCGGCACCCGCGCCGCGCCCTTGAGCAGCACCCCGCGCACCGCGTCCGGCAGCGAGGCGTCGTCGGCGGGCGCCGGGGTGGGGATCGGGGAGCCGGGGCCGGTGTAGAAGGAGCCCTCGGTACGGGTGTGGATCGACAGGACCGGCAGCGCGGGGGTGGCCAGTTCGTGGTCGAAGCCGCGCATCCAGCGTCCGTCGACGACCGGGCCCCGGTACTCGCGTCCGCTGCCCACGCTCCGCCCGCCCGGGGCGCCGCTGAAGACCGCGCTCCAGGCGTCCCGGACGGCCCCGGCGGGCGCGGCGCGCAGTCCCCGTACGGTCGTGCCGAGCCGGGCCGCCACCTCCTCGTACGCCCGGCGTGCGTCCGGGACGGTCAGGGAGGTGGCGGGCTGCCAGACGTGGCAGGCGCTGATCGGGACGATCCTGCGTACCAGCCCGCGCAGTTCGGGGCGCAGGGCGAGCTGCCAGGCGGAGGCGCCGCCCGCCGAGGTGCCGCTGAGGGTGATGTTGTGCGGGTCGCCGCCGAACGCGGCGGCGTTGTCGCGTACCCAGCGCAGCAGCGCGGCCTGGTCCTGGAGGCCCCAGTTGGCGCAGTCGCCGGTCATCTCGTCGGTCAGCTCCTCGTGGTAGCCGAAACCGAAGGGCCCCAGGCGGTAGTTGAAGGTGATCACGACGAGGTCGCCGCGGACCGCGAGGCGGGTTCCGTCGTACGTCGGCAGGCTGCCCGCGCCGACCTGCCAGCCGCCGCCGTGGATGTAGACGAGGACCGGGCGCCGCCCGTGCAGGGCGGGCGTCCAGATGTTGGCGTAGAGGCCGTCCTCGCTGCTGGCGGGGTCGATGGTCTGGAGGAACGCGGGGGCGAAACGGGTGGCGTCGCGCACCTCCCGCCAGGGCCGCGGCGGGCGCGGCGAGGCGAACCGGAGCCCGCCCAGCGGGGGGTGGGCGTAGGGCACGCCCCGGAAGGCCAGCGCGCCACCGGTG